>DASUXL010000242.1:0-7525 GCA_036377915.1 Candidatus Limnocylindrales bacterium | reverse complement strand
GGGTTCCTCGGGTCGCGCCCCTGGGGGGCTGGGTGGTCAGGCCGCTGCCGCTGGTGGTGGTGGCGCTTCCTGACCGGCGAGGATGAGGTCTCGGGCTTGGGTGTGGAGGTGCTCCCAGCCAGCGGCCCAGGCCCAGCCCTTCGGCAGATGGAGGGTGGTGCGTCGGCCGCTGGTCGCGACCCGGGCGGGCACGTTGATCAGCTGGGTCCGGACCGTGGCCCACCGCGACTTCGCGTGGGTGCCGCCGGCCAGGACCGCGGTGGCGCGGGTGAGGTTGAACGCCATCACCGCGTGGGCCAGCCAGGCGGAGTTCGCGGTCTTCCTTCCTGAGGGCAGGTGCGCCAGCGCGCCGTCCTTGAGCTCGGCGATGACCTGCTCGATGACCGCGTGGTCGCGGTGACGCTCATCGGCCTCGACCGTGGACAGGGTCGAGTTCGTCACGAACGCGTGGTAGCGGTAGGCGGCGAACAGCTCGTCCTGTGCGGTGCCGTCGGAGGCGAGCCTCTGGTGCCGTCTGACCCGGCGCACCACCAGCCGGCAGCCGATGTGCTCGGTCTTCTTCCGCGAGGTGAACGCGACGAAGTCGATCTCGGCGACCTCGGCCTCCGAGACCCACTGCTCGAGCTGGTCGTCCCAGACCGCCTTGGGGTACTTGATCGTCGTCCAGGCATCGGCCGGGATCGCGGCGATCGCGGCCTTGACCTTGGGGTTCATCCTCGCGGTCACCGAGAACCAGGCCCCGGCGCGGCGGGCAGTCGCGATGAAGGCGTGGTTGAAGTAGGCGGAGTCGGCACGGACCATCACCCGGCACGAGACCCCCGCGGCCCGGGCCGTGGCCAACGCCCGGCCCAGCAGCCGGGCCGACCCGCTGGCCGAGGCGACGTTCCCACGCCGCAGCTTCGCCGCCGCGATCACCGGCGCCGACAACGGGGTCGAGAGCACCGCGAGCTGGGCGTTCAACCCCTTGACCTTGGAGTAGCCGTACGCGGCGCCCTGCTTGGCGTAGCCGTAGACCTGCCGGATCGTGTCATCGACATCGACGAACACGATCCCCTCGGCGTTACCGGGTCCGCGGGCGCCGGCCAGCAGCCCGCCGACCAGACCGACCAGGCCGACCAGGAACCGGGAGGCGACCGCGTCGAGCTGGGCGATCTGGCCCTGGGTGAACGCCCGCAGGTAGGTCCCGATCGTCGAGGGGGCGACGATCCCGGTGAACAACCGCGGCATCGCCCCGTGCCGCAGCACGTCCATGTCATCGATGGAGTCCGCGCCGGCGACCATCCCCGCCACCACCGCGGTGGCCTTGGTGGCCGGGTTCGGGCAGTCGACCTCCAGATGCCCCGAGGCCAGGTCATCCAGGCCCGCGGCACGGGCCAGCAGCAGCGCCGGAACCAGGCCAGCCGAACCCACCAGGTTCGGGTCATCGAAAACGGGCCGGACACTATGGGATGCTTTCACTTCCGAGGTGCTCCTTCTGGCCGGGCTGATGAGGATGTGGTACTCACCATCGTCCCAGGTCAGAGGGGCATCCTCGACCTACGCCACGCCCACACCACCGACCGGCACGGTGGATCAGGGGTGAAGGGACGTTTGCCCAGGTCAGCATGCAGAGGTTTTCTTCACTGAGGTCAACATCCGCAATGACCGCATGAGCGGCTCTTCGTCACCTGAGGGGTTCGCAGGGGTCCTGTGCGATCAATCCTGCAGAAGTCCTTGGGCGTAAGACTCTTCGCGAGGTCGGCGACGGGGATGGAGAACCTCCACGGCTGCTGGGCGGTCGAGGGCTGCTTGGCTGTGCCAGCAATCTTCGGACAGGAGTCTTGAGGTTGCGCTATTTGGGGAGCCGCGCCACCCATGCCTCGAGTTCGGGCTCCGAGACTGGATACCCCTCGGCCTTAGCGAACCCATGAGTCCGTACGAAGGTTCCGTCGGCTCCATGGAGCGGTACGGATAGCTTGTGGATCGCCTTCTGGACCGCGTACTCCCACGGCCTCGGATGTGGGAGGGCTCTCTTGCCCGGCTCCTTCGGCGGATCAGTGGTGCATCTGAAGGCTTGAAGGCGTGGCCGGTCAGCCTTCTCGGCCGGGCGCCAATTCAGGATCAACCCGCGAGCCTGAGGACCTTGGCCTCAGGGAGTTCGCCGTCGGGCATAGAGGCCAGGAACGACGCCTCCGCCTCAGACATCGGCGCTCCGGGTCCGGTGGTCATGTACTTCTCTCCTAGGCGTTCCTCGTCGAGCGCGGCCTCCACATGACGGTCGTCGGGCCGATGGATATCGACGCGCGACGGGTGAACCGCGGGTAGGACCGTCAGCATTGCGGCCGCACCCTCCAGACGCCGGATGATGAGTACGTGGTCGCCGGGGGCAGCGTCAATCTGCCGCAGCAGGGCTGTGGGTAGCGCCACGACCGTGTGCTGTCCCTGGTAGTCGGTGTTGACCTCGCTGAGGTCGTTCCATGTGCGCTTTACCTCGCCAAGGAGGAGCGTCCCGTCGTCCTTCGTGAGGACGAAGTCGAGCGCCTTCTGTGTCTCATCCAGGAGACGTGGATAGAAGGGTGCCTGGTCCAGATCGCCGATGGGATGTTCTTGCAAATATGCACGGACGAACTCGGAGAAGCGCTTCTCGATCCGTTCGCCTGCAGCAGCGAGTCGCCGCGAGGTTGCCGACTCGCCGGACTGCTTCAACGCCGCGCCGAGCGCTGTGACCGAGCTGTAGTAGGTCGCACTTCCCCGGACCCGGCCACGCGACCTCATCACGACCCGGATCCCATCGGATGCCGTTCGAGAGGCCTTCAAGGTCCGCAGCCGCTGACGGGTTGGCTCATGGAGCGGGTCAGCTAGGCGCACCACGGTCTCCCAAGGGACAAGTGGAGTGGGCACGGTGGTCATGACACCACTCTACGCACACCGATCGGTTGAATCAACCGCTCTGCAAGGCAGGCTGTGCGACAGAGGCAGAAGGACCACCCTTGTCGGCTGCGTCGCGGGAGGGCGCGTCGCCGGCGCTGCGCGCGCACCGGTCCCAGGCTGCGCGTCACCGCTGGCAGGAGCAGGCACGAGCCCAGGGGGTTCGCGGATCTCGACGCCTACGCTGCTGCGCGGAGATTCGAGGGGTGCGACGCCGCGCCGGATTCGAACCGAGCTGGGTTGTGGAGGGTGGACCGCGGAGCGGCTGCTTCGCCACGGCTCCGACTAGGGTTGTCCAGCAGGGCGAACTGGCGCCGGAACAGGATCTGGGATGGTTGGTGCCCGATCGACCAGATCCTCTTCAGGGCTCGCAGACGTCGGCCGCCTGCTTGTCTCCGGCGAGCGTGCGCCGGCGCTCGAGCCGAGGGTCCGGGCGCCCGGGTGGGCCCACCTTCTTCGACATCTTGTTCTCCACGGATTGACGTGTCCGAATGCTCACCGGTCCGGCTGTCGAACCATCACGCCCTGGCTGGTGTCGGACAGATCAATCGGTCGAAGCAATGGTAGGCGAGGGGGCAAGAACCGGGCTCTTCCTTGGTTCGTGCGCCACGAACGCGCACCAGGGGCGTGGCGTCGGTGTACATGAAGCCAGCCCGCGCAGCGCGTGTGCTCAAGGTGATGCGCGAACTGCGGATGCTCGTCGCGGCCATGCGCGTCAAGCCTTCCCCCGGCCGCCTGACGCGTGCGCGCTCTCTGGCTTCCAGATCTCGTACTCACCGAGGGTCTCGAGGTCGATGTCATACCAGACCATCTCCGTAGGGACCGCCTCCATGTGGTCCAAACTCGCACAGGTCGCCCGTCGACGACTCCGTTACTCACAGCGGCGTGTGCCGTTGCCTGGGCGCACGCTTGCTACGGCGCCTCATCAGCCGATCCGTGCTGTCAGATGTGGCTGGAGAACTGCTCGGCATGGCGCCGGATCTGCGCAAGACGGTTCGAGACCGCGCTGTGACTGGCGTACCGAGGATGTCGGCGATCTCGGTCCCGCTGGTGACGCCGGGCTTCAGCTTCTCGAAGAGCTGGGACCGCAGATCGAACCCGACGTGTTTGTCGTATCCCGACGCCACATCGGCTGCGAGCGCGGCCTGACGGGTGAGAGGGCCCCTGGTTTGCAGCGAGCTCGGCGGCGGTCTCGTGCATCGTCGCGGTGGATCCGAGCACGTCGGTCATGCCGGCGAGCTGGCGGCTCAGGTAGGGCGTCTGCGACCGGGTCGATCGGCTCGAGCCGAACCGCGGCCTCCGCCACTACCTGCACGAACCTTGGCAGTGTGACGCGGTACGTTCGTCGCGTCCTCTCGGCGCCCGCGGTGGCCAGGGGATCGCAGAGGTGTCAAGGCCCAGGGGCCCGCTTGACGTGATCGTGTTTCCGCTGGTCATACCGCAGTGGGTTTCATCACCGCGGTCAAGACGGCAGTTCGTACTGTGGGCGGAAACGAAGAGGAGCCGCTCAATCGGCATGACGGCGCTGTCGCTGTGGGGGGCGACGCGGCCAATGACGCGGAGGTGGCTACAGGAAGGTGTAGGTGCCCTCGATCTGCATCTGCGGGTCACTGCGGGCCCATTCGTGGAGCGCCTCGGTGAGGCGTCCGATGAAGGAAGCGTCTTCTGGGAACTTGTCGTAGGTCACGCACACGATCCCGGCATGCCGGCGGTCCTGGCTCGCCCACTGGCTGTCGAGGGGGAGGAAGTCGCGCAGGTTGCGGGTGACGACCGCGCGACTCTCCGCTGCGGCGGCTTCGAGGAGGTCGGGGTCGTCACGCCCACGGAGCTCGGAACGATCGCTCACCGCCACCGCGTCGACTCCGCGTGCGCGGAGCTGCTCGGCGACGTCGGGGCTGATGTGCTCGTCGAGCAGGAGGCGAACGCTCACGCGAGCAGGCGCTGGCGGCGTTGCCAGGCCTGAAGCGCCGCTTCCTCTGTCGCCTCTGCCTCGGCGACCTGCCCGTCGACATCGGCTGGGTGGGCGGTGTAGTAGCCGATGGCGACGCGGACCTCGGCGAGGGTGAGCCCGGTATTGGTGGCCACGAGCTCCTCGCGCTCGAGGCCGGAGGTCGTGGTCGCATGCCGCAGCGACCGCACCACCTCCCACACGTCGGGTCCCCCGGCGAGCCCGGCACGCCGGCCGGCGGGTCCGTCGCGAAAGACGATGCCTGGGTGCTCACGCATCCGTAGCGCCTCGTCGGTGAGCAGTTGGATCGCTGCCGAGATGGTGATGCCACGCTGGGCGGCGAAGGACGCGACCCGGTCGGCCAAGGCGGGGTCGCTCCAACGCAGCGAGGTCGGACTACTCATGCATACAGTGTAGTCGGCAGGTCTAGTACCGCGGTGCGCCAGGCTGCCTGTCCAGGATGGCTCGGCCAGCATCTGCGGGACGATGCGCCCACCGTCTTCCTACCCTCGGGGCCCACTGCCCTGGCGGCGTGTCTCGCCGTGCTGCTGCTGCCGTACGTCCGGGCTGGGACAGCGGCGGTGCCTGGTCGCTCTCGTGGCCAGCAATGCAGTGGCGCGCGTGCACCAGGGCGCGCACTGTCCCACCGACGTGGCCGGGGGTGCCCGTCGGTCCCCCAGATGACCACGCAGTTGAATCCGCGCGGATGAACCCACGCAGATGAACCCGCGCAGATGAACCCACGCACAGCGGTTTGCGCTGTCGAGCCGCGGGTAACGCTCGCCTGTCCGCGGTGAGCCACCGTTCGCCGTCGGTTCCTTTGCCTACAGAAGTACGTCCAGGAGGGATGATGAGCACCTACGAGAGCAGCGGCCTGTCCGTCGGCGGATCCCCGGTTCAGCCGTCCGAGGGTCGCCCCGACTCGGATGACGGCGCCTCTAGCCGCGCGCAGCAGGCGGCGGGGACAGCCGCGGAGGAGGGCCAGCGAGTGGCGGGAGTCGCCGTAGATGAGGCCAAGCAGGTTGCCGGGGAGGCCCGGCAGCAGGCGATGGGGTTGATGGAGGAGACCAGGAGCCAGCTCGATGAGCAGGCCCGTACCCAGCGTGACCGCCTGGTGGGCACGCTGCGTACGGCCACGGAGGATCTGGAGACCATGGCGTCGAACGACCAGGGGGGTGGCATGGCTGCCGACCTGGTGCGCCAGGCGGCTCAGCGCGCCCGTGGCTTCGCCGACCGGATCGACGGTCGTGAGCCGGCCGATCTGCTGGAGGAGCTGCGCGGGTTCGCGCGCCGACGCCCCGGGACCTTCCTGTTCGGGGCCCTGGCCGCCGGCGTGGTCGTGGGGCGCCTGACCCGCGGAGCGCGCGACGCGTCGAGCAACGGCTCGGGTTCTCCCCAACTGTCCGGCGGCCCTGCGTCGACGCGATCGGTGTCGGCGGCCTACCCACCGGTTCCCTACCAGGCATCGAGCGAGCCGCCCACGCAGCCCATTCCCGATGCCCTCAGGACCACCGGCTACCCCGTCCCGGCGGATGGACTGAGCACTACGCCGGACCCGACTCGGCTGGACCCGACCGGGCCGGACCCCGCCGCGGCGGGACCGCTGGAGTCCGGTGGGCTTACGGGCGGGCAGACGGGTCGTGACCGATGACGTCGTACGACCCGAGGACGTCCGGGGCGACCGCCGCCGACCGCTTCCCAGGGGCGCCGGTCTCGGCGGGGCGGTCGGAGGGAGACGACCGCTCGGTCGGGGAGATCCTGGGCGACATCGCCGGGGACCTGACCAGCCTGGTCAGGCAGGAGCTCGACCTGGCCAAGACCGAGCTCAAGGACGAGGCAGGCCGGGCCGGCAAGGGCGCGGGCATGCTGGGTGGGGCGGCGATCGCGGGCCTGCTCGCCCTCATTGCCTTGACGTTCACCCTGATCTGGCTGCTGGACAACTGGATGCCGGTGGAGCTGGCGGCCCTGATCCTGACCGCGGTGTGGGGGCTGGTCGCAGCGGTCCTGGCCCTGCGCGGTCGGAAGGAACTACGGCAGCTCACACCACCGTTGGAAACCACTCAGCAGACGCTCAAGGAGGATGTGCAATGGGCCAGAGCCCAGAAGAACGACAGCTGACCGAGGACATCGCGGCGACCCGGGAGGATCTCTCGCGCAACCTCGATGCGTTGACCGACCGGGTGAGCCCGTCACGGATCGTGGAGCGCCGCAAGGACGCGGTGCGTGGCCGCTTCCAGCGGATGCGGGACAACGTGATGGGTGCCGGTTCGTCGGGCTCGGTGTCGGGTACGGCGGACTCCGTGTCTGAAACCGCGCAGGGCGCGGTCGACACGGTGACCCAGCGAGCGCAGGGGAACCCGCTGGCGGCAGGTCTGGTGGCCTTCGGAATGGGGGCACTGGTCGGTTCGCTGTTGCCGGCCAGCGAGAAGGAGGCGCAGGCCGCGCAACGGGTCGTCGACTTCGCCAAGGAGCAGGGGCAGCCGGTCCTGGAGGAGGCCAAGTCGGTTGGCCAGGAGGTGGGCCAGCACCTGAAGGAGCAGGCCAGCCAGGCTGCCGACCAGGTCAAGCAGTCCGCCCAGTCCTCTGCCCAGTCGGTCTCCGAGGAAGGTCGCTCGGCCGCGGAGAGCGTCAAGGAGGACGCCCGCCCCACGCGTTCCTGACGCCGAGAGG
>DASUXL010000241.1:0-7470 GCA_036377915.1 Candidatus Limnocylindrales bacterium | reverse complement strand
ACAACGCGCACGAACTCGAGAACCTCGCCACGACCCTGCTGATCGCCGCCACCATGCTCGCCGCGCTGACCATCAGCACCGTTGCGGTGCTGGTCGCCTGGCGGATGGCGGCCCAGACCCACCAGGTCGGGACACTCAAGGCGGTCGGGGTCACGCCCTGGCAGGTCACCGGCGCCCTGCTGGTTGAGTACCTGACCGTGGCCGGCCTGGCCGCCGCGATCGGGCTGGCGAGCGGTACCGTCCTGTCCCCGCTTTTGGCACGCTCGGTGCGGACCCTTTACGGCGCACCGCAGGCGCCACCGATCACCTGGTCACGGGCCGGAGCCGTGGTCGCGGTCGCCATCGCCGTCGTGCTGCTGGCCACCATCCGGCCCGCCCTGCGCGCCACCCGGCACAGCACCCTGCGGTCGCTGACCGCCGGTGTCCGCCCACCCCGGCGCAGCAGCAGGCTTGCCCAGCTCGGCGACCGGCTCCGGTTTCCGCTGGCGGCCACGCTCGGGATGCGGGCCGTGCTACGCCGGCCGGGACGCACATTCGCCGCCACGCTCAGTACCGCGCTGGGCGTCGCCATGGTTGTCGCGGGTCTCGCACTGGATCGCAGAGCCCGAGAATTCGAGGTGCTGGTCTCGTCGACCACCGACCTGAGCGACGTGGCCAAAGCCGAACTTTTCTATGAGCTTCGTACCGTCGTCCTGGTCGCCGCCGCCCTACTCCTGGCACTGGCTTGCGTAAACGCGATCGTCGCCGCTGTGTTCGCCGCCCGGGACTCCGCCCGCAACCATGCCGTCGTGCGGACCGTCGGCGGCACACCCCGCCAGGTCGTGACCGCCTTCGTCACGGCACAGCTGGGCACCTGCCTGCTCGGCTGCGCCATCGGCATTCCGCTCGGTGCGGGCCTGTTCGCCGCGGCCGGTGGCGGCCTGCCCAACCTTTCCGCGGCCACCTACCTCGCGGTTGCGGTGGCGGCACCACTGGTACACACGCTGATCGTCAGCATTCCGGCTCGGCTGCACGCCCGAGCACCCATCGCGCCAGTCCTTTCCTACGAGTGAAGCGAGATGAGCCATGCCTGAACACGGAAGGTTCTGGTACCGGGCGGCCGCCGGGCTCCTGACAGTGGCCGGGTTGACGGTCGGCGTCCCGGTCCCGGCGCCTGCGGAGTTCACCGCGGGCCCACCGATTCCCCAAGGTGGGGCGGTGATACGGCGGACCGCACACGGCATCCCGCACATTCTCGCCGCCGACCACCGCGGACTCGGCTTTGGCACCGGGTACGCGTTCGCCGAGGACAACGCGTGCGTTATGGCCGACACCGTGCTGACCGTCTCGGCGGAGCGCTCCCGCTGGTTCGGCGCCGATTCGGCCACCGTCTACGGCGAGGACAACCTTGTCAGCGACCTCTATCACCAGCAGATCAACCAGTCCGGGACCATCGAGAGGCTGCTGGGCCGCCCGGCGCCGCTGGGCCCCTCCGCCGAGGCGCGGGACCTGGTGCGCGGCTACGCGGCAGGATTCAACCGATACCTTGCCGACCGTGGGGTGGCCAACCTGCCCGACCCCGGCTGCCGCGGTGCGGCCTGGGTGCGGCCCATCACCGAACTCGACCTCTGGCGTCGCGTGTACCAACTCACCGGACTCGGCGGTGGCGAGGCGCTCCAAGCGGCGGTCGTCTCAGCGCAGCCACCCGGGGACGGATCCGGTGCCGGGGTGGACCCGGCCGCAGGGGACAGGGTCCGGTCATCGCTGCGACGCCTGGGCGAGCTGGGCAGCAACGCATACGCCCTCGGCCGGCGGGCGACCACCGCCGGCACCGGGATGGTCCTGGCCAATCCGCATTTTCCCTGGTTCGGTGATCGGCGTTTCTATCAGCAGCACCTCACCATCCCGGGAGTGCTCAACGTCAGCGGTGCCGCGCTGTACGGCCTGCCGGTGGTCAACATTGGACACACCGAACGGATGGCGTGGACGCACACCGTCTCCACCGCGCGCACCTTCACGATCACACGCCTTACCCTCACCCCGGGCGATCCGACCGGCTATGTCGTCGACGGCCACGAGCGGCGCATGACCCGACGCGACGTCACCACGATCGTCCGGGAGCCGGGCGGCGGGCTGGCCCCGGTCACCCGGACCTCCTATCACACGCCCGACGGGCCGGTCGTCCAGATCCCGGGCCTGCTGGACTGGACCACCAGCACCGCGTACGTGCTCCGCGACGCCAACGCCGGCAACCTGCGGATACTCGACCAGTGGCTGGCGATCAACCGCGCACAGACCGTGGGTCAGGTACGCGCGGCGCTCATTCACCACCAAGGCGCGCCGTGGGTCAACACCCTCGCGGCAGACAGCACCGGAACCGCCTCCTACAGCGACATCCAAGTCGTCCCGCACGTCACGGATGAGTTGCTGGCACGCTGCGCGATCGACGTCGACGACGACGAGCTGATCGTGCTCGACGGCTCCCGAGCCTCTTGCGCCTGGGGCACCGACCCTGACGCTATCGAACCCGGACTGCTCGGACCCGGCAGGCTGCCCGGCCTTACCCGTGCCGACTTCGTCGCCAACTCCAACGACAGTCCCTGGCTCACCAATCCCGCCGCGCCACTGTCCGGCTACCCCGCCGTCGTCGGAGACGTGGGAACCGAACGCTCGCCGCGCACCAGACTCGGCCTGGACATGATCACCGACGGGCTCGATCACGGGCGCGGGTTCAGCCTGGAAGGCCTCCAGGCCACCATGTTCGGCAACCGCAATCTCACCGCGGAACTCGGCCGTGACTCCCTGGTGGCCATGTGCCGTGCTCATCCCACGCTGACCGCGAGCGACGGCCGGACCGTCGATGTCCGGGCCGCGTGCCGCACGCTGACGGCCTGGAACGGTCGAGCCGACACCGACAGCCGCGGCGCCTTCCTCTGGCGACGGTTCTTCCAACGGGCCCAAAACCGCGTGGACAACCTGTGGCTCGTGCCGTTCGACCCCGCTCATCCGGTCGACACACCGCGCGCGCCAGATCTTGGACAACCTGGCGCGCGGCAAGCGCTCGCCGACACCGTTCAGGAATTCGCTCGAACCGGGCTGCCGGTCGACGTGCCGCTCGGAAGCGTGCAGCGACACAACTCCATCCCTATCCACGGCTGTACCAACGGCGAAGGCTGTTTCAACATCGCGCGTCTCAACGACCGTGGCGGCAACACCTTCCCCGACATCGACTTCGGCACCACCTTCGTCATGGCCGTCGAGTTGAGCCCCTCCGGGCCGCGCAGCCGAACCATCCTCACCTACGGTCAGACACAGCTTTACAGCGAAAAGGAGTGGGTCAAAGGACGGTTCACCGAGGCTGAGATCGCCCGGGACCCGGACCTCACCGTCCATCCGCTGTATAGGGTCGCTTCATGACCTACTTGCGTGACACCGGGGAGATCAGCGCTGAGTTCCGCGCCCGTGACACCGTCGACACGCTCACCTTCGCCACCTCCGGCACCCATGTGCGGTTCGTGGCGCCTGGCTCGGCGACCCGCGGGCAGTTCGGGCTCTTCGAGTGGAACATGACGCCCCGCACGGCCGGCGCCGAAGCCCATTTTCACAAGACGTTCTCCGAGTCGTTCTTTGTTTTGTCGGGTACCGTCGAATTCTTCAACGGCGAGGCCTGGACGCCCGGCCGCCCAGGCGACTTCCTCTACGTCCCGATGGGTGGCGTCCACGGCTTCCGCGCTCCGACCGACGAACCGTCGTCGATGCTGATCCTGTTCGCGCCGGCACCGCCGCGCGAGAAGTACTTCCTTGAGCTGGCCGAGATCCGCGACACCGGCCGGGTGCTCTCCGACGAGGAGTGGACCGAGTTCTTCGCCAAGCACGACCAGTACGCCGTCGGTTAGGGCGGTCAGTTGAGTCCCAGCGGCCGGGCGCCTTCTGCAGCAGCACGAGCACCCGCTTGCCCGCCAGCGCGCTGCGGTACGGGACGACCCGCGAGTTGAGCCCGCTCAGGGTGCGCTGCCGACGGGCACTTTTTAGCTTCAAACGCCTCGTCACCGGTGATTCGCGACATTTCCCCAGGAGACAAATTCGCGTTAAGGAATCCGTGCGGGCATCGACCGCCCTCACCGTCGCGTCGCTCAATGATGGCACCTTTTCCCTTCTCGAAAGGAGCTTGACATGGTGGCGCGCGGATTCCTCGCGTTGCTGCTTGCGACCGGCGGGCTGTTCGTCCTCGATGGCGAACCCCCGGGCGTGGGCGCACCGGGCCTTCCCGAATGGTCGAAGGCCTTCACGGGTACCCGTGATGATTGGAAAAAATCGAGTTCGGCACCGCTTGGCGGCAGTGTTGGGGCAACCCCGGCCGGATTCGAGTTCCCAGCCGCGCAGGTCTGGCGGGTGACCCTGGGCCGGCCGGCGCCGGCTGGCAAGCCGGTGCGGGTGATGCCCAATACCGATGCCGCCAAGGGTAAACCGGTGGAGGTGAACGTCTTCGACCGTGCCACCTCGCAACGCGCCGGCGCTTCGGCCTTCGCCTTCAAGCTGTCCAATCAGGACAAAATCGCAGTCGAAGTGACCGTCGACTATTCGTTGTTCGCCAAGGCTTACGGCGGCGACTATGCCGCCCGGCTGGGGCTGGTTGCCTTGCCCGCCTGTGCGCTGGAGGGATGCGCGCAGCCGGGTAAGCGCCTGCCCGCCCGCAACAACCTTGGGGCACAGACGCTTACCGCTGACATCGGCCAGCTGGATGAGGGGTCGGTGTTCGCGGTGACCGCCGGCGTGAGCGGGGAAACCGGCACCTACGCGGCGACACCCATGTCGGTCAACGGGACCTGGCAGGTCTCGCCGGGCACGGGTGCGTTCACCTACTCCTACCCGATAGACGTGCCAAAGCCAGCGGGTGGCAGCGCGCCAACCGTTTCGATGAGCTACTCTTCGTCGGCCGTCGATGGCCTTACGTGGTCGGGCAACACGCAGGCCTCCGCCACCGGCATCGGCTGGTCGGACTTTGCCGGCGCCTACATCGAGCGCCGTTATGAGCCTTGCTATCGCGTGGTCCACACGGCCGATCTGTGCTGGAAATCCGACAACGCCATGCTTTCGCTCAACGGCATCTCGGGAATGCTGGTGCCGATGAACGCGCCCGCCAACACTGAGTGGCGGCTGCAGGCCGACCCGGGCTGGCGGATCCAGCGTGACAACCAGTCCGCCTATGCCACGCATTGGGGCGCGCAGCGCTGGATCGTCACCGGCCCGGACGGCACCAAGTACATATTCGGATTCGGTCACATGCCGGGCCGCTACACCAACTCTGTGTTGACGGTGCCCGTGCTCGCCGACGATCGGGGCGAGCCGTGCCGCGGGCCGAACGACACGCTCAGCGGATGTGTCCAGGCGTGGCGCTGGCACCTCGACCGGGTCGAGGACCGTGACGGCAACATCCAGTCCTATTTGTACGAACGCGAGGAGAACATCTACTCGACGATCGGCGGGCTGGCCGACAACGCGGTGTATCACCGGGGTGCGCTGCTGAAGGAAATCAGCTATGGCGGGCGCGGCTGGGAAAACGACCACTACGCCGCCCGTGTCCTATTCGGACACGAGCACCGGTGCTGGTATCTGGTCTTCCAGTGCCCGCCGGCCACGCCGAACAACAACTCCGGTTTCCCGGACTCCCCAACGGATCTCATCTGCGACAGCCTCGTCAGGGGGACGTGTTCGGTGCACGCGCCCTCCTTCTTCAGCACCCGCCGCTATTCCTATGTGCGCACCGAGGTAAAGGCCGGCAACGCGTGGAAACCGGTGGCGCAGCACAACATTCACCACGAGTGGGGTGACGGATCGGATGGGGCGGCGCAAAAGCTTCGCGTGCGCGAGCTGCAGCACGCGGCGATTGCCTCCGGCAAGCTCAACGCCTATCCGCCGACCCGGTTCGGCTATCGGGCGCTTGACAACCGAGCCGACCACGACCTCTATATTCCCAAGGCAATGCGGCATCACCGGATCGAGACGGTGACCAACCCGTTCGGCGGATCGCTGCGCGTCGCCTACGGGCTGGCGGACCCCTGCGACGCCTACAACCGGCCGCGCTGGGATCTGAACAGCACCGACTGCTTCCCGCAGTACATAAAGGACGGTGATTTCCTCCACGAAGGAGTGTTCTACAAGTGGCTGGTGTCCAGTGTGTCCGAAAGCGACGGTTATACCAACGGCGCCATGACCACGAGCTATACCTACGAAGGCGAGCCGGCGTGGGCGTTCGACGACTCGGCCTTCGATCTCGACCAAGATGAGATCGGCTGGTCACATTGGCGCGGCTACGAGAACGTCAGCATCCGCAAGGGGAGTTCGTGGACGCGGCTCACGCTGTTCCGCGGCTGGCACAACGACATGGTAATCGAGGAGGGCGGTGGCGGCAGCCGGGTCGTCATTCCGAAGCGCCCATCCGAGGTCGTCGCCTCCGACGGCCAGGTGTTCGTCGACGACTACGCGCTGACCGGCCGCACGCTTGAGGAGCAACGGCTCGGCACGATCGACGGGGTACCCGGAAGCATCCTCGAGACCCGGATTCACCGCTACGAGACGCGATCGACAGCCGTGCCCGGCTTCTACCGGCCCGCTTCGTGGGTCGGCGTCGCCTCGACCACGGAGCGAATCGCGACCGCGCACAACGTGTTCCGCGACCGGCGCAGCAAAACCAGTTACAACACGCGTTTCCAGCCGGCCAGCACGATCGAGGAGGGCTGGCTCGACGTGAGCGGGGACGAGCGGTGCAGCATCACCACCTACGCCGACAACGCCACGGATTGGATGTTCGTCTATCCCGCGGTGAACAAGAAGGTGGCCGGCCAGTGCACCTCGACGGCGGTGCTGAGCCAGACGCAAACCTATTACGACGCAAGCACGACGCTCGGGGCGGCGCCGGCGCGCGGCAACCCGACGCAGACCCGCGTCCAGATCGACAACACCAACTGGTCGGTGGCGAAGACCGACTACGACGAAGTGGGACGGCCGATCAGGGTCACCGATCCGCGAGGCGGCGTCACGAGCACCGGCTATTCGGTGGCAGCGGGTGGGGTACCCGTTGAAATCCCAGCAAGGACGGTGGTGACGAACCCCTTGGGGCATCAGGAAACCACCGAGTGGGTGCAGGAGTTCGGCCTGCCGGGCAAGTTCATTGACGCCAACGGCAAGGTGACCTCGTTCGGCTATGACGAGTTCGGGCGTCCCGAGACCGTCTGGTTGCCAACCGAACCCGTTGGCTCGGCGGAACCCTCCTTCCGGTTCGGTTACGACATCCCGAATCGGGCCGTGCGCAGCCAGCGGCTCACCTCGGATGGCGTGTTCGAGGACGCGTGGGTCATCTATGACGGCCTGTGGCGCGAGCGGCAGGTGCAGGGACGCTCGCCGGAGGCAGGCAAGGTGGTGGTGTCGGAGACGACGTATGACAACCGGGGATTGGTGCTCGATTCCTCTGTTGAACAAGCATTTCCGGGT
>DASUXL010000240.1:0-6807 GCA_036377915.1 Candidatus Limnocylindrales bacterium | reverse complement strand
CCGTCATCGAGCCGATGTCGTTGCTCGATATCATCGGAGATACGGTCGCCAACAGCTGGGTACTGCGACAGATCGAGCACCCGGACGACGACCGGGCCATGCAGGGTGCCCTGCGTGCCGCCATCCGCAGGGTCGGCCGGGGCCACTTCAGGACAGCCGAGTCCAGACAGCTCATGGCGTCGATCGGCCGGCTGCTCAACGACCCCACCGTCAACAGCCACCTGCTGCCGCTCGTGGTCGAGGTGGCTCGCAGGTTCGCCCAGCAACCGCAGTACGCCGACTGGTTCGCCCGCCACCTGCCGGTCGCTTCGGCGGCCCGCAGCGCCTGGACTGCCCCGCGGCTTGGCGAGCCGGAGGCGGCACAGGTCGTCGGCACCCGCCTGGTGGCACGCGCGCAGAGCCAGTTGCCGGACCAGACCGACTGCGTGGACGCGGTGCTCTCCGTGCTCGTGGAGGAGTCGCTGTTCCTGCCCGATCCGGATCGCCGCCTGGTGGCAAACATGCTCATCGCGGCGACGCCATATCAGCTGCCCTTCGCCAACGCGCTCCTCGATGAGATCAAGTCGCAACTCGCGCACGGTCGCGGCGCCTGGTCGCTCGCTGCCGGCCTGTCCGCCCTGACACAGATCGGCGTGGACATCCACCGGCCTCTGATCAACAGCATCCTCAGCGGGCCGGGGTTCGACGCCACAACACGGTATGCGGCGGCCTGGGCAACCCCGTTCTGCGCGGGCCGTTTCACCGAACCCGAATGGCAGCAGATCCTCGCGGCGCAACTGACCGCCTGGCAACAGACCCCGGTCGCCACGGGCGAGTCCATCTTGCAGGCGATCACCTATGGCATCGGCACGGACGGTCATCACGGCCTGCTGGCCGGCATCCGCGACCACCCCTGCACGCCGGCGGCGGCGCGGGCAATGGCCACTTGGCTGCTGCGGACGGCCGGCCCGTGGAAGGCCGGTGAATGGCCCGACGAAAGCGCCGGTCAGTGCATAACCGCGATCAGCAGGCGAAGCGATTGGCCTACCGGCTGTTGAAGAACTCCAGCCTGCCGCGCAGGTAGCCGGGTTCGACTCGGCCGATGGTGGTCCACAGTGTCCAGTAGGGGACGTCGTCGTTTCTGGGGTTGAGCCGCTTGACGTAGGGCCGGCCGGTGTAGAAGTCGGTCGGGCTCGGTTCGCCTTGCACGTGTGTCCACTCGGCGCCGCCCTCGTGGCGGAAAGTCTCGCCCAGGTACCAGATGGCGCCCTGGACGAAATCGGCATTCTCCGGTCGGTCCATGTCCTCGCACGCCTGGAGCTTGGCAAGGACAACGGCCTCCAGCAGATCGAGCGACGCGGCGGAGAAATCCCAGCCACTCGTTCCGGGGGCGTAATCGGCAACCCATTGCGGGAAAGCCTTTTCGCGCTCGGCCAGCCATTGCCGCAGGAACGTGGAGGTGGCAAGCACGGGCGGGTCGTCCAGACCCGGAGTGGGTTGCTTCGTCGGTGACCACGAGGCGTCCGCCGCGCGCCGCTTCTCCACGGCTCGCTGCAACGACTCTCGGGCGCTGACGAACTCGGTGCCGCTGCGTCGCTTGCCGGCCTCGACGATCAGATCATGTGGCGCGATCGGGGGGAGCCCCAGCTGCGGATCGAAGTCGACAAACGGCGTGCCGCTGGTCTCGTCCCAGCCCCACCGTCCACCCGCGACACGCATCAGGGCCTCGCCCACATACCCCACGACCGCCTCGGCAAGACCGTCTAGCCCGCGGCCGAGCGGGTCCCGGTTGAGCACCTCTGCCTCAAGCAGCCCAAGGGATTCCGGCGAGTAGTCAAGCGGGAGGCCGGGCACCTCGAAGGCGTTCAAACGTGCCAATCTCGGCTGCATCGTCTCGGTCCACTCCCACAGCGGGTCCTCGTGTTCGCCCTGCTGAGTGCGTCCGGTACCCATGAATCCCTCCCGTAGTCCGGCCGAGCGTACCGCCGCAGGCGGTTCCGGGTGCCCCCATCGCGCTCGGATGAGTTACTACACTGCGTCGGGTCGATGTCAAATCTGTCGATCTTTCGTGTGCTCAGGGGGAGGGCTTCGAGTGAAAAAGCCTTGGCGTTCAAGGATAGCGGCGGCCGCGTTGGCACTGGTGGTCGGTGCCGCACCCATCCTGGTGGGCTGGCAGGCACCCGCGGCGGCGGCGCGACCATGCCAGCAAGTCTTCGGGGTTACCAAACCGGCGCCGCCGCGCGATCAGCTTCCCGGCGTGGCCGACGGCCTGGAGACGCCGACCGGATCTGACGCTTTCTACGACTATCCCAACGAGGCCGAACTGTTGCGCAACATAGGGCAACCGACCCCGCCCGAGCTGGTCGAGGCCGGCTCGGACTCGTCGAAGTGGCCCGTCGGCAGCAAGAACCACGCCGTAGCCACGTGGCGGGCCTACCTTGAACGCAAGGCGCAGGAGGGCAAGGCCCCGCTGGCCTGGGACAGGTGGCTCAGACAGTACATTCCCAACCAGGGCAACGCCGCCCGCGGGTTCGCCTACGAGGGCTTCGGCGCCAACCGGATCGGCCTGTCCGGCCCGGATTGGTCATGCCAGGCGGAGATACCCGGCTCCGGGGAGAACCGCATCTACGACGCGGTCAACGAAAAACAGAAGGTCGCCTACGAGTTCAAGTCCGGCTCCGGTATCGACTCCGCTCAGCTGGAGAAGGACAAGCGCATCGCGGCCAGGACCGGCTATCGCATCATCTACGTCTTCGGGCAGGAGCCGTCCAAAGCCGCGGTGCGCAAGCTCACCGAGGCCGGAATCGGGTACCACAAAATGAAGGCGACAGGCCGGTCGGTCACCGTCGGCCCGCCCGCGCAGGGGCCGCAGACCGGCGTGCTGAGCCCGAGCCCGGACAAGCCCTCGCGCGGGGCGTTGCCGGAGTATCTCGGCCGGGCGGGCAGAACCCCGGCGGAGGCCCGCGAGATCGCCGACGTCGATGAGGAGCTCGCGCAGAAGTCGGGCCGCCCCGATCAGCGGCTGCGGCGGCCAGGCGGCGTCGACTTCACCACGATGGAACTGCGCTACGTGCAGGACACCGGCGACGGCGCGGGCCTGGAGTATGCGTTCAACACCGAGGACCTTCCCGATGAGGAGGTCTCCGCGGGCGGTCTTGAGGTGGCGCAGTTGTCCTCCGACGCCTTCTTCACCTGGCTGGCACTGCCCGCCTCCGCCTTCTGGGTAAACCTCAACCCCGGCGAGCCGGACCGGATCATCGATCCCAAGCTCGGCAGTACCGACGCCGGGCGCGTCCTGCTCGAGGCAGACCTGACGATGAAGAAGGTCGCGGTGAACTTCACCAATCCCAGCAGCGCCCTCGGCGCGCAGTTCTGGGACAGTCTGCGGCAGGGACCGGCGCAGCCGCTCATCCCGTGCTTCGCCGTGCGCAACTGGATCGTGCCCGGCCCGGCAACGGTCCGCGAGAACGGCGGCCAGCTCTACATCCTCGAGGCGCCGCTGAAGGTGATGTCGGCACCCATCGGGGAGGAGCTGCCGCCGGGCACTTCCTTCGACGCGTGCCGCGACGACCCGCCCGACATCATCGAGCACAACCAGCGCATGTGGACGTCGCTGATCCAGCCGAAGGTGGAGGAGGCGGTGAACACCTCGGCGCAGTTCGAGGACCTGCGGAGGGTGTACCTGAGCCGGGTCGCCGCGGAATGGATCAGGCAACGCAGCAGCGGCCGGACCACGGCCTTCTCCGGCATCATCGGCAGCGAGGACGTGTCAAAGTGGCCGTCGAGGGTGCCGTGGGATCCGCGTGAGGTTTTCCAGCGGTACCTCAAGTCTGTCAACGAGGGCGAATACAGCACCGAACACACCTTCCATCAAACCGGCTCACCTGTCACCGTGATGGTGAGCCTCGGTGGCGTGGACTTCTCCTCCTCGCCGCGCGACAACCTCAACCCGGCACAGTTCGAGCAGAAGGCGCCCAGCCTGCCGGTCACCATCGCCGCCGCCCAGTTCGCCGACCGCCAGGACATCGACGGACTGCACACCTGGTTCGGTGGGCAGGCCGCGCCGCCACCGGCGCCGAGTGGCGGTGGGGGCGGCGGTTCCATGCCGGTCACCGGCGGATCGACAGGTCTTCTCGTCGGCGCGGGCGTTCTGCTGCTGTGCGGGGGCGTACTGCTGTTCGTGCTGTCACGGCGGAAGCGGTACCCGGACCCAATCGTCTAATTCGGACAGTAGTGGCGCTCAGCTTCACCGTTGGCTGGAGCCCGGTTGTGGCTCGTCCTGCTCGTCGGCGACGGCGCCGGCGCCGGCGAGCGAGGGCGGCGGTGCGGTGTCGGGGATGTCGCGCACCGGAAGGTATGGCACGACGTCCTCGGGCAGGCCGGCGAGGATTGCCCGGGTGCGGGCAAGTTCGGCGTCGAGCTGGGCGCCCAGGAGGATGGCGACGTTGGTCAGCCACAGCCAGACCAGAAAGATGATGACGCCACCAAGCGTGCCGTAGGTGCGGTTGAAGGAGTCGAATTGGGCGATGTAGAGGGCGAAGCCGGCCGACGCCGCGATCCACAGCACCACCGCCAGAATGCTCCCCGGGGTGATCCAGCGGAAGCCTCCGTGGCGGGCGTTGGGCGCCACCCAGTAGAGCAGCGCGATCATCAGCATCACCGCCAATGCCAGCGCCGGCCACTTGACCACGTCGAAGACCCTTACCGCGCTCTCCTTCACCCCCAGCGCCTGGCCGGCCGCTGAGGCGAGCCGGCCGGTGAAGAACACCGCCAGCGAGCTGACCACGAGGAAGACGCCGGTGAGCGTCGTCATGGCGAACTGGAGCGGGATCGTCTTCCACAGCGGCCGCCCTTCGGGCACATCGAAGATGCGGTTGGACGCCCGCATGAACGATCCGATGTAGCCGGTGGCCGACCAGAACGCCACCACGACGCTGGCAATGGCCACGATCCCGGCGGTACGGGGATTCTCGCGCAGGTGCGTCAAAGCTTCCGTGATGATCTGCCGGGACGGGCCCGGCGCGAGCCCCTGCAGGTTCTGCTCGACCCGAGCGGCGAACCCCTCGCCGAAGAATCCCAAGGCGGACAGCAACACCACCAGCCCGGGGAAAATAGACATGATGCCGTAGTAGGTCAGCGCCGCGGCGCGGTCGTCCAACTCCCCGTCGAGGTAACGCTTTATGGTGCGCCACACCACCTGTACCCATGATCGGATCCGTAGCTCACTCGGCCTTCTCGGCGCACGCCGCAGTACCCCGTCGAGCCACTTCATGTAGTTGAGCCATTGCTGCCGCCGACTGGACACGGCGGCAGCATACCTGGGGCGGCTCCCGATTGATCGATGCCCGTGACTGGAACGCGTTGTCCAGCGGTGGCCGTCAGCCAGCACATACAGTTTGTAGGCGAGACCGAACCAACGAGAAAGGACCACGGTCATGAAACTGACGACCGTCACGATGGTCTCTGTCGACGGAGTGATGCAAGGACTCGGAGCGCCGGACGAGGACCGCCGCGGCGGATTCGAGCGCGGCGGTTGGGTCACGCCGCTGTTCGACAACGAGGCCGGGACGTTTCTGAACCAGGTCTACCAGCGCGCCGACGCGTTCCTGTTCGGCCGGCGGACCTACGAGATCTTCGCCGGCTCGTGGGGAACATGGGCAGATCCCGGCGACAATCCCATCTGGGAAGCGTTGAACACGCGGCCCAAGTACGTCGCATCGAACACCCTCACCGACCCGAAGTGGGCTGACACGACCGTCCTTTCCGGTGACCTGGCCGCCGCCGTCGGTGAGCTGAAAGCCAAGCAGGAAGGCGAGCTGCAAGTGCACGGCAGCGGCAACCTGATCCGCTGGCTACTCGACAACCAGCTCGTCGACGAGATCATCGAGTTGGTCTGCCCGGTGATCGTCGGCCAGGGCACGCGGCTGTTCGCCGACACCGGCCCGGACGTAGCGCTCGAACTGGTGGAATCGCGGTCCACCCCGAAGGGAGTGACGATCCAGGTCTACCGGCCCACCGGCCGCCCGCAGTATGCAACCGCCACACCCGACTGAAATCATGTGAGTGGATGGGAGATGTCGAGGAATGACCGGTGCGTTGCAGTTGCAGGACCTGCTCGAGCGGCACGTCGCGAGTGGCACCGTCCCGGGTGCCGTCGCGAGCTTCGGCGCGGCGGAGGCCGAGATCGCGGCCGCCGGCGCGATGTCGGTCGGCGGTGCGCCCATGCGCGCCGACGCCATCATGCGCATGAAGTCGATGACCAAGGCCGTCACCGCGGTCGCGGCCCTGCGCCTGGTCGAGTCCGGACGCCTGCGATTCGACGAGCCGGTGCAACGCTGGCTGCCCGAACTGGCGGATCGACAGGTGCTGAAGAGTCCCACCGCCGGCCTTGCCGACACCTCACCGGCCGTTCGAGCGATCACGCTGCGGCATTTGCTGACAAGCACTTGCGGGTACGGCTTGGTGCTGACCGAGTGTCCGCTGCAGCGGGCGATGGTTGACAGCCAAGTCGAAGTTGGCGTCGCCCCCGTGACACTCGGGGCCGACGAGTGGCTCGCCCGGCTGGCGGCGCTGCCCCTGGCCTTCCAGCCCGGCGAAGGCTGGCGCTACCACCACTCCTTCGGCATCCTCGGAATCTTGATCGCTCGGGTGGCCGGCCGCCCGTTGCAGGATCACCTGGCCGACGACCTGCTCGGACCTCTCGGCCTCCGCGACACCGGGCTTTGGGTGCCCGCAGGCGACGTCGCCAGGCTGCCGGCCGGCTACCGGCACACCGACTCCGGTCTGGTGGAACTCGAACCGGCCGCCGGTGGCTTCTACGCCGGGCAG
>DASUXL010000239.1:0-13757 GCA_036377915.1 Candidatus Limnocylindrales bacterium | reverse complement strand
GCCCGATGCGCTCCACTCGGTCTGCCCGTGCCGAACCAGGACGATCTCCCGCATACCGTAGATGATGTCAGGTTGAGGGTCCGCGCTACCGTCGTCCTATGCAAATGACTTGCCCGAAATGCCAAGGCCAGATGCGCGCCTATGAACGCAACGGCGTCACCGTCGACCAGTGCACCGAATGTCGCGGGATCTTCCTCGACAAGGGTGAGCTGGAGCGCCTGACCAGCGCCGAGAACTCCTGGCACGGCGCGCCGCCGCCGCAGCAGCAGTCCCACCAGTCTCACCAGTCTCACCAGCAACCGCAGTACCAGCAGGGCTACTCCTACGGCGGCCATCCGCACCACAAGAAGAAGCACAAGAGCTTCTTCGAGGAGCTCTTCGACTAGAAAACCCGTTGGAGGGGGTGGCTACAGTCTGTCCATGACCTGGACCGCCCCCTCCATCGAGCGCAACTCGACGCTGACCGTCGGCGACGAGCGCGCCATCATGCAGAGCTGGCTCGACTTCCACCGCAGGACGTTGCTGTTCAAGTGCTCTGGGCTCACCGCCGACCAGCTCAAGCTGGCCAGCGCCCCGCCGTCCAACCTGACCCTGCTCGGCCTGGTGCGCCACATGACCGACGTGGAGCGGTGGTGGTTCCGGATCCACTCGGCGGGCGAGCCGCTCGAGCCCAGGTACTGGAGGACCGGCGAGAGCCGGGACGGCGACTTCGATGAGATCGCCGGCGCGGACGCTCAGGCCGACCTCCAGACCTACCTCGGGGAGATCAAGCTGGCCGACGAGGCGGTCGCGGGGGTGTCGCTGGAGCACACGTTCCTGCACCGCAAGCGGCGCAACGAGCTGAACGTGCGCTGGGTCTATGTTCACATGATCGAGGAGTATGCGCGGCACAACGGCCACGCGGACCTCCTCCGGGAGCGGATCGACGGCTCGACCGGCGCCTGAGCGCGGCGGCTCACGCGCTGGAGTCGAGTATCTTTCCGTTGCGCTGCTTGAAGTCCGTCTTGACGATCTTGGTCAAGGTGGGCTTGTCCACATCGGACAGGCGCTTGAGGTACAGGCACCCCTTGCCGGTGGTGTGCGGGCCAAGCTTGGCAAGCAGCGCGGCATACGCCTCGAAACCCTCGGCGAGATAGACGGTCAGGGCAGCCTTGCGCGGTGAGAAACCCACCGCCGGCGCGTCGCCCTCCCGCCCGGTCGCGTAGCGGTAATGGTAGGACCCGAAGCCTACGATGCTCGGCCCCCACATCACCGGCTCGGTGCCGGTGGCCTTGGTCATCAGCTGGCACAGCTCTTCGGCCTCAGTCCGCCGCCGCTCATCGGCGACGGAAGCCAGGAACTTTTCGACGCTTTCCTTATTGGGTACCGTCTTGGGCTCACTCACGCCCACAATCTAACTACATCTCTGTCTTGCGCCAGAACCGCTGACCGGATTGTGGCAGTGTGTCGATCGGGTCGTAGTAGGCGTAGCGCTTGGACAGCGCCTCCGGGTCGGTCTCCTCGATCGACGTCCGGTAGTTCTTGGTCCAGTAGGAGATGCCGTGCTCCCGGTCGTACTCCGTGACCATGTGCACCCAGCGCTTGCCCACGAACGGCACGTCACACACGATCCGCGGGGTCGCGTAGCCGGGCAGGTAGCCCATGATGTCGTGCTGCAGTTCCTGCGCCTGCCACACCGCCACCCGCCAGTGCTCCGAGTTCGGGATCATGTCGCACATGTAGAAGTAGTACGGCAGGATCCCAGCCTCGCCCTGCAACGCGAAGCACAGGTCAAGGAGCGCTTCGCCGGAGGCGTTCACCCCGCGCATCAGCACACCCTGGTTGCGCACGTCGCGCACGCCCACCTCGAGCGCGGTCTTCGCCGCCCGGGCCACCAGCGGCGTCAGCGAGTTGGCGTGGTTGACGTGCGTGTGGATCGCCAGGTTCACCCCACGTCTGCGGGCCGTGCGCGCCACGCGCTCCAGCCCTTCCACCACGTCCGGCTGCAACCAGTGCTGCGGCAGGCCCATCAACGCCTTGGTGGCCAAGCGAATGTCCCGGATCGTCTCGATGTCGAGCAGGCGCATGAGGTACCCCTCAAGATTTCTCCAAGGGATGTTCGCCACGTCTCCACCGGAGACCACCACATCGCGCACTCCTGGATGCGCCTTGAGATAGGCGATGTGGGCGTCGTAACGGTCGACCGGCTTCAGCTCAAGCTTGAGTTTCTCGATGACCGGGGTCGAGTTGCCGACCAGGTCCATGCGGGTGCAGTGGCCGCAGTACTGCGGGCAGGTCGACAGCAACTCCGCCAAAACCTTTGTGGGGTACCGGTGGGTGAGCCCCTCGGCGACCCACATGTCGTGCTCGTGCAGTGAGTCGCGGCTCGCGTTCGGGTGTGACGGCCAGTCGGTCAGTCGGTCCGAGGCGACCGGGATCATGTACCGCCGGACCGGGTCGTCGTAGAACGCCTCGGTCGTGACCTCGTCCCGCACCATCGTGTTGATCATTTGTGGCGGTACGAGCATGGACATGGTGGCGTGGTTTTTCTGGTCCTCCTCCAGGTCGGCGTAGAACGCTTCGGAGATGAGGTCGCCGAGGGCTGCACGCAGCTGCTTGAGGTTTTTGACGCAGTGGGCGCGCTGCCACTGGGCCGACTCCCACTGGGCGCGGGTGACGTCGCGCCAGCCCGGGAACCGGGTCCAGTCCGGCTCAACCAGCTCGGTTCGCCGGTACTCGTATGGCTGCGCGCTCATGCCATGGCCTCCTTCGTCGGCCATCCCTGCGGTTGGCATGAGCGAATCCCAATTTCATGATGAGCTCCGCAAGCTGCGCTCATGCCCAAAGCCCCTCTCGAAGATCTCCCAGGCACACTAGTGGAAGTTATCCTGTCTAGGAACTATTCTGCCGTAGAATTTCTCGTTAGTGAGTGGAGTCGCCGGAAAAATGCAAACATCACCGATCGGCCTGCACCGGGTGATCAGCCCGGTCGGCGTGCTGCCCCAGGCGGCCGAGCAGCTTGACAACCGTCCCGAGATCGGGGCGGACGAGGTGCGGGTGTCGGTCGAGCGGCTCAACCTCGACGCGGCAAGCTTCCGGCAGCTGCACTCCAAGCACGGCGGCTCGGGGGCCGGGGTCCGCGCCGAGGTGCTGGAGATCGTCGGCCGCCGGGGCAAGATGCACAATCCGGTGACCGGCAGCGGCGGCATGCTCATCGGCGTGGTCGAGGAGGTCGGCCCGTCCTCGCCCCTGGGCCTGCGCCCGGGTGACCGCATCGCCACCCTCGTCTCCCTGACCCTCACCCCGCTCGCCGTCACGGATGGGCTTAAGCACTGGGATGGGCTGTCCGAGCAGGTACCTTGCGAGGGCCACGCGATCCTGTTCGCCCGCTCGATCGCGGCCGTGCTCCCCGCCGATCTCGACCCCGAGCTGGCCCTGGCCGTGATGGACGTGTGCGGCGCGCCCGCCCTGACCGCCCGCGTCGTCCAACACCTCGCAACCCGCCAGGCAAACGCCGGCGAGGGGGTGGCGGTGGCGGTGATCGGGGCGGCGGGTAAGAGCGGAAGCCTGGCGCTGGCGGCGGCGAGGCGAGCGGGAGCGAGCCGACTCGTCGGGGTCGTGCCCCACTCCAGGGAGGCGGATCTGCTGCGCGCCGCCGGACTTGCCGACGAGGTGACGATCGCCGACGCGCGCGATCCGGTGAAACTTGCCGAAGCGGTCGGGGAACCGGTTGATGTGACGGTGGTCTGCGTCGACGTCCCGGGCTGCGAACACGGCGCGATCCTTGCCACCGCGCAGGGTGGGACGGTCATCTTCTTCAGCATGGCGACGAGTTTCCCGGCGGCGGCGCTGGGTGCCGAAGGGCTCGCCTCCGACGTCACGATGCTGATCGGCAACGGTTTCGTACCCGGCCACGCCGCGTTCGCCCTCGACCTCGTGCGCGAGGTTCCGGCGGTGCGCGCGATGTTCGAAGCGCGCCTGCGAGCACACTAGTGACCATGACTTCGACCCTCTACACATGCGGCGAGGTCCGCACCCCGTCGGTGCCGATCGCCACCGCCATGCTGGTGCGCGACGGCAAGATCGAGTGGCTGGGCGACACCGGCAGGGGCAGTGACAGCGACGGCGACGGCGACAGTGACCTGCCCAGCGCGGATGTCACCGTGGACCTCGGCGACGCGCTCGTGACACCGGCGTTCGTGGACGCGCACGTGCACTGCACCGACACCGGGCTGGCCAGGCTGGGCCTTGACCTTTCGGGTGTGCGGTCGGCGCGGCAGCTGCTCGACGCGGTGGCGGAGTTCGCCGGGCGCGGCGACGGCATTCTGCTGGGCCACGGTTTCGATGAATCGACATGGGGTAATGAACAGGTGCCGCCGTCGAGCGCCGAGCTGGATCGCGCCGCTGGCGGGCGAGGCGTCTACCTGTCGCAGGCATCGATCCATTCGGCGCTCGTCTCCAGCGACCTACTGGCGCTCGCGGTCGGCGAGCCAGGCTATGAGGCCGCCGGCTGGGTGCGACGCGATGCCCATCATGTGGTACGGGAGGCAGCCTTTGCCCGCATCACGACGGCACAACGGGACGCGGCGCAGACCGAGGCGCTGCGGGTCGCGGCCTCGCTCGGGATCGCCGCGGTGCACGAGTGCGGCGGGCCGGGCACGTCGAGCGAGGACGACTTCACCGGCCTGCTTGCCAAGTCCGGCAAGGGCCTGCCGGAGGTCTACGGGTTCTGGGGTGAGCTGCTCGGTGCGGCAAAGGCGCGGGAGTTGGGCGCCGTGGGCGCCGGAGGGGACCTCTACGCCGATGGGGCTCTGGGGTCGCGCACCGCGCACGTGCGGGAGTCCTATCTGGATGGTGATGGGGGTTGCGGGCACGGCTATGTCACCGCGGAACAGGTCACGGAGCATCTGCTGGACTGCCACCGGCACGGGATGCAGGGCGGCTTTCACGCGATCGGCGACGCGGCCATCGGTACCCTGATGAACGGTTTTAAAGAAGCGGCCAGAAGCCTTGGCGTGGAGGCGATCCGGGCGGCTCGGCACAGAGTCGAACACGCCGAGATCATGGACAAGGGGCTCATCGCCGGCTTCGTGGAATTCGGCATCTTCGCCAGCATGCAACCCGCGTTCGACCGGCTGTGGGGCGGCGAGCGCCAGATGTACGCGCAGCGGCTGGGGGTGGAGCGCAGCTTGGCGAGCAATCCCATGGGGCAGATGCATCACACCGGAGTGTCACTCGCCTTCGGCTCGGATTCGCCGGTGACGCCGCTGGATCCTTGGGGGAGCGTGCGCGCGGCGATGTGGCATTTCAACCCGGCGCAGCGGATGAAGCTTCCGGCGTCGTTCGCCGCGCACACCAAGGGCGGCTGGCGGTCGATCCACCGTGACGGTGAGGGTGTGCTTGTGCCCGGCGCCTCGGCGACATTCGCGGTGTGGCACACCCCTTCGGGCCGGGTCGGGAGCCTGCCCTCGCTTGAGCCCCATGACGAACTGCCGCGATGCCTGCGCACCGTCCTACGTGGAGAGACAATCTATGCCCTCGAGTAAGTTGAATCTTGACAAGCGTCTGGTGCGCCGGGCCCGGGACCTTGCCCGCCGCGCCGGGAAGCCCGTGGTGGAGCTGGCCAGCAGCCACACGACGATGAGCGTGGAGCGCGCCGTGCTGCGGCTGGCCGGGGTCACCGGCGCCGACGCCGACGGCATCCCGTGGGTGAACCGGCTGGTGGACCAGGTCCGTGAAGATGTCGGCCTCGGCAACGGTGTGGCGCTGCCGGTCTTCCACGCCATCGAGTCGTCCGGTGTGGACGGTGACTTGACGTTGCTCGCGCAGAAGGCGGCCGCCGGCTCGGTACGCTTCACGATGCCGTCCGGGGCGGCTTTGACGAGGGCGCGCAAGGCTTCCCGGCGGGCAGTGGCGGCCGGCATCCGGACCATCGACCGCAACCGGGCCATGCGCGACAAGCTGATCCGCCGTTACGGCGATCCCAAGCAGCGGCCCTGGATCTACCTGATCGTGGCGACCGGCGACATCTACGAGGACATCCCCCAGGCGCAAGCCGCGGCGCGGGCCGGCGCCGACGTGATCGCCGTCATCCGCTCCACCGGACAGTCCCTATTGGACTATGTGCCGGAGGGCGCCACGCGTGAGGGATTCGCGGGTACCTATGCGACGCAGGAGAACTTCCGGCTGATGCGGGCGGCGCTTGACGAGTCGTCGAAGGAGCTGGGGCGGTATGTGCGCCTGACCAACTACGCGTCGGGCCTGTGCATGCCCGAGATCGCGACGCTGGCCGGGTTGCAGCGGCTGGACATGATGCTCAACGATTCTATGTACGGCATCCTGTTCCGCGACATCAACCCCATCCGGACCTTTGTGGACCAGCGGTTCTCGCGGCAGATCCACGCCCGCGCCGGCATCATCATCAACACGGGTGAGGACAACTACCTCACGACCGCGGACGCCGTTGAGGCGGCCCACACGGTGACCGTGTCGCAGCTGCTGAACGAGTACTTCGCCCATGAGGCGGGACTTGAGGACTGGCAGCTCGGGCTGGGCCACGCCTTCGAAATCAACCCGGATGTCCCGGAGTCGTTCAGGCTGGAGCTGGCGCACGCGTTGCTGGCGCGGGAGCTGTTCCCCGACGCGCCGCTCAAATGGATGCCGCCCACCAAACACATGACCGGCGACGTGTTCCGCGGCAACCTCCTGGACGGCTTCTTCAACCTGGCCGGCTCCATGACCGGCCAGGGCATCCTGCTCGTCGGCATGATGACCGAGGCTGTCGTCACCCCCTGGCTGTCCGACCGCGACATCGCCCTGCAGAACGTGCGCTACGTCCTCAACGCCTGCGGCGGCCTGCACGAGGACTTCGTCCCCGCCCCCGGCGGTTTCATCCAGCAGCGCGCCGCCGCCGTCCTTGCCGAAGCCATCGACCTGCTCGAACGGATAGTCGACGACACGCTGCTCGAAGCGATCGCCGACGGCACCTTCGGCATCATGAAACGCCCGGCCGACAGGGGCAAGGGGCTGGACGGGGTCGCCAGGCACGAACCGGACTACTACAACCCGGCGAGCGAGATCCTGGAAGACAGAGGCTGACTTCTGCGGTTTAATTGCAGGATCAGGGCTGAAACTTGGTGAAAGGCAAGATCATGTTGCGGAGCTTCCGGGTCGCCAACCACAAGTCGATCCGAGACGAGCAGGAGCTGGTGCTGCTCCCCTCGTACGACAAAGCGCGCGCGGTCGTGCCCGTTGCCGCCATCTTCGGCGCCAACGCCTCCGGCAAGTCCAACCTGCTGGACTCTATCGCCTGGTTGCGAAACGCCGTCCTGCACTCCTTCGCGTCATGGCTACCAGGCTCGGGCGTTCCGCGGCGGCCCTTCGCCCTGGACCCGGCATTCGTGTCCCATCCCACGACGTTCGAGGTCGAACTGCTCCTTTCCGGGACTCGCCACGCCTACAGTGTCCAGCTTGACGACAGTCGTGTGCTGAGGGAGCAGCTGACAACCTATCCGAACCGGCGACCACGCCTGATCTTCAAGCGGGAAGGAAATGGTGTCTCGTTCGGGTCGACCATCCCGGAATCCAGAGGCATGCAGGGGACATGGTCCAAGCTGACCAGAGAGAATGCACTATTTCTTACGGTTGCGGCGCTCAATGACGTCGAGGAGGTCGGGCCGCTCTTCCAGTGGTTCCGGGCGGGTTGCACGATCGCCTTGGACGACGCAAATTTCCTGATGGAGCCGTCACTTGCCGCTCTGCTGAATAGCCAGCACGGGCAGCGACTGATCGGCCTGATCCAGGCGGCCGACATCGGTGTGAAGAATGTCGGTATCCAGGTCGAACCCCAGAGCAAGACGTCGGAATCGGCTGAGGCCTTTGTGACCCACTTGGTTTTGGAGGATGCGTCCACCCTGCGAGCGGAGTCCTTCGTCCAGGGTGAGACCCGCGCAATGCTGAGAGGCTTCGTCGAGAAGGCACTGACCGAGCGCTACGGGCGTGTGGTCTTCGATCAGGGTTCGCTCGGAGTGAAGCTGGGGCTCGAGGACCAGTCGGCCGGGACCAGAAGCTGGATCAGGCTTGTCTGCCTTGCGCTCTCCGCCCTGACCTCCGGAGGTGTGTTGGTGGTGGACGAGGTGGATGCCAGCCTGCACACACATCTTAGCGCGCACTTGATCAACCTCTTCCGCGACGAGGAGACGAACCGCGCCGATGCCCAGCTCATCTTCACCACTCACGACAGCGCGCTGCTTGACGACGAAGTGCTGGCCCGCGACGAGGTCTGGTTTGTCGAGAAGGACGACGTTGACGGCGCCAGCCGACTCTTTCCATTGACTGACTTCCATCCAAGGAAAAACGAGAACACTCAGGGGCGTTACTTGGCCGGCAGTTATGGTGCCGTGCCAGTACTGAGCGACTATCGCATGCGCTCGGCGCTGCGAGGCCGGGATGGCAAGAATGCCGCGTGAGATTCCGTTGCGACGGCAGCCCTTCCGGGAACCCAAGCGGACGGTGCTGATTTTCTGCGGGGCAAAGCGAACGGAGCCGGACTATTTCGAGGGCTTGAAAGTGAGTTTGCGGACGGCGAGCGTCACGATCAAGGTAAAGCGGGAGGGTGTCGATCCGGTGCGGTTAGTGAGGGCCGCGGCGGATCTGCGTGACCGACGACCGGGCGTCTACGACGAGGTCTGGTGCGTCACGGACGCCGACGAGTTCGACATCCCTGCGGCTGTTAGTGCGGCGAAGCGCCGAGGCGTGAACCTTGCCGTTTCCAACCCCTGCTTCGAGGTGTGGTTGCTGTTGCATCACGCCGAATGCCAGGCCCACTGCCGTGGTTATGCGGACGTGCTGAGCCGGTTGAAGCGGCACGTGCCGGGCTACGACAAGACAGCGCTGGACTTCGCTGTCTTCGCCGACAGGGTCGGCGACGCGGTGGAGCGGGCGGAGAAGCTGGATCCGACTGGGACCGACTTTGGACGGAACCCGTCCAGCGGAGTCTGGATGCTGGCGAAGAAACTGATGGGACATAAGAAATGAAGACCGTCATCAGGCCCTACGGGGATACGACCGGGGATGGGATGGTGCAGGTGTCGTTCACGCTGCCGATCCCGCATGACAAGAAGGCCGAGGGGGCGGCGCTTCAGCTGGCGGCCAAGATGGGGCTGGAGCCGGCGATGCTGGTGCACGCCAAGCAGATGGGCGACGGGTTCACGTTCTTCGTGGTGTACGGCAGCGTCCGTCACCTGGTCGAGCTGGACAAGGTGCAGGTCATGGAGCGGGACTTCCCGTTGCTGGGGGCGAAGGACGTCAACGCGGCGATCCGGCGGGGCCTGCGGCGCAAGGTGTCTGTCGTGGGGGCGTGTATCGGGTCCGACGCGCACACGGTCGGCATCGACGCGATTCTGAACCTGAAGGGGATCGCGGGGGAGAAGGGCTTGGAGTACTACCGCGAGTTCAAGGTGGTCAACCTGGGGGCGCAGGTGACGGTGCCGGAGCTGGTCGCGGCGGCCAAGGCGGAGAAGGCCGACGCGGTGCTGGTGTCGCAGGTGGTGACGCAGAAGGACGCGCACCTGCACAACACGCGGGAGATGTCGGCGGCGTTCCGGGAGGCGCTGCCGGCGGCCAAGCGCCCGGTGCTGATCGTCGGCGGGCCGCGTTTCGACGAGTTGATGGCGGGGGAGCTTGGGGTGGACCGGATTTTCGGGCGGGGGACGTCTCCGCGTGAGGTGGCGAGCTATCTGGTGCATAGGTTGGTGAAGTCGTGATTTCAGTGACGCACAGGCGGTATGTGCCGTACAGCCACGCCCATTATGCGGGCAATCTCGTCGACGGGGCGTATGCGCTTGCCGCGTTCGGGGATGTGGCGACCGAGGTGTGCATCAGGCTTGACGGCGACGAGGGGCTGTTCGCCTCCTATTCGGACGTCCAGTTCAAGGCGCCGATGCGCGCCGGGGACGTGCTCGAGATCAGCGCGACGGTCACGCGGATGGGCAATCGCAGCCGCACCATCGACTTTGAGGCCCGGGTGGTGTGCCGTGGGCGGCCGGAGCGTGGCGAGAGCGCGGCGGAGGTGCTGGATCCGCCGATCGTCGCCGTCACGGCCACGGGCGTCGTCGTGGTACCCCCGAAATGAATTTTGCCTGTGTAGACGTCGGATCGACGTTTACCAAGGCGGTGATCGTCGGCGGCGACGGGCGGCTGCTCGCCACGGCCGACCATCGCACGACGAGCGATGACGATGTCCTGATTGGACTTGACAATGCCGTGAAGGCGACCGGGATCGAGCCGGATCGGCTGCTTGTCTGCTCCTCGGCGGGCGGCGGGCTGCGGCTGGCGGTCGTCGGCTACGAGATGCTGGTGACGGCTCAGGCAGGCTTCCGCGTCGGGCTGTCGGCGGGGGCGAAGGTCGTCCATGTGGCGGCGGGAAAGCTTGACTCGCAAGGGGTTTCGGAGCTGCGGGCGGCAAGGCCCGACGTGGTCCTGCTGGTGGGCGGGGCGGACGGCGGGGACGAGGAGACGATCCTGCACAACGCCGGGCGTTTGAAGCGACTGGGCGCCCCGATCGTGGTGGCGGGCAACGCCGATGCCGGGCCGACGGTGCGCGAGCTGCTTCCAAAAGCGACAGTGGTGCCGAACGTGTTGCCGGCCATAGGGAGGCTCAACCCCGGCCCGGCGCGCGCCGCGATCCGCGAGGTGTTCCTCAAGCATGTGATCGGCGGCAAGCACCTTTCGAAGGGTTCGCGCTTCACCAAACTGGTGCGCGGGGCGACCCCGGACATCGTGCTCAGCGGGGTGGAGCTGCTGGGCACGCTGGTCGAGGGCGACGTCCTCGTCGTGGACGTCGGCGGCGCAACGACCGATGTCTATTCGGTGCTGAAGAACCTGGACGGCGACGACGTTGCCGGGGCCCTGCCGGCCGCGCGGACGGTCGAGGGCGACCTCGGCATGCGCTGGTCCGCGCCGGGTGTTGTCGAGGCGGCGCTGAAGGAGAAGCTGATCGATCGGCCGGTCGACGCCGTCAGCGACCCGAACGTCCCTTTCTCGGAAACCGACGGGCGGATCGCGCCGCTGGCGGTCGCGGTCGCGCTGCGCCGCCACGCCCGCGGCGGGGCGCTGGCAAAGGGTGGGCCGCGCCGCGGCGGCCGGGATCTGCGCGCGGTGGAGCTGGTGGTCGGTTCCGGGGGCGTGCTGCGGCACCGCGACCCGGCCGAGGCGCGGCGGATCCTGGAGGCGGGTCTCGGAGATCACGCGGGCGGCTGGTCACTGCCAAGATCTCCGCGTGTCGTCATAGACTCTTCATATGTGCTGGCGGCAGCGGGTTTGCTCGCGGCCGAGCGGCGTGACGTGGCCGTCTCACTTGTTGAGGCGGTCTTGACCTGACGGCGGCCCGCCGCGTACCGTCGTGGGGTTCTGTGTAGACGCGGTCAGTAGAAAACGACCCATTTTACCGGCAATTCCGGCTCGGAGATGTCGGCCTTCGGCCGCCACACCGCGACCCGGAAAAGCCGGCGGGTCGGCCCGAAGGTCGCTCGCACGGGGACAACAGTTAGGGGCGCGGCCGGGGGGTCGCGCCCCGGTTGTTTACAGGGAGAGGTGCTTTAGTGGTCACCGTGCAACATCAGGATGCGGTGGTGGCACCGGTTCCCGAGACCGCCGGGCGGCGGCGGGTGCGCGGGTTGCGGGTGCTGGCGGCGACCGGCGCCGGTCTTTTCCTGCTGGTGTCATTCCCGCCGTATGGCCTGTGGTGGCTGGCGCCGGTAGGGGTGGCGCTGCTGGCGTGGGCCGCGCACGGGCAGCGGCTGCGCGGGGGCTTCCTGCTCGGCATGATCACCGGGACCGTCTTCTTCGGACCGTTGCTCGACTGGACCAACCTTCATGTCGGTTACGCCCCTTGGGTTCTGCTCACCCTGTTCCAGGCGACCTACATAGCGCTGCTGGGGATGGCGCTGGCCTGGGTCTCCCCGGTCGTCGAGCGCTGGCGCTGGAGCTGGCCGGTTCTGGTCGCCCTCCTCTGGACCGCGCAGGAGGCGCTGCGCGACCGCGCCCCGTTCGACGGTTTCCCTTGGGGGAGGCTGGCTTTCAGCCAGGGCGACTCGCCGGTGCTGCGCTTCGCCTCGCTTGCCGGGGCTCCGCTGGTGACTTTCGTCGTGGCGCTCGCCGGAGGCTTCCTGGTGATGCTGGTGTGGCGCAAGTGGTTCGCCGGCGCCGCGGCGGTCGCCGTGATGGCGCTAGGGCTGGTCGTGCCGCCGAGCCTGCCCGCGGGCGATCCGGTGGTCGTGGCGATCGTGCAGGGCAACGTGCCGCGCATGGGGCTGGACTTCAACGAGCAGCGCAAGGCCGTGCTGGACAACCATGTGGGGGCCACGATCGACCTGGCCGAGCGGGTCCGGGCCGGGCAGGAGGAGCAGCCGGATCTGGTGGTGTGGCCCGAGAACGCCTCCGACATCGACCCCCTGCTCAACACCGATGCACGGTTGTCGATCGATGAGGCGGCGCGGGCGATCAACGCCCCGATCCTCGTCGGCGCGGTGCTGCGCGGGCCGGGCGAGAACGAGTCCCGCAACGCGGGCATCGTCTGGCTGCCGGGCACCGGCGACGACCAGATGTACCTCAAGCGCCATCCCGTCCCGTTCGCCGAGTACCTGCCGCTGCGCCCGATCGTCGAACCCATCGCCAAGATGATCACCAATCAGGCCAAGCTGCTCCGGACCGACTTCGTCTCCGGCACCGCACCCGGCGTGCTCGACATGGGCGGCACCAAGGTCGGCGACGTGATCTGCTTCGAGGTCGCCTACGACGACGTGGTCCGGGACGTGGTCACCAGCGGCGCGGATCTGATCGCGGTACAGACCAACAACGCCACCTTCAACGAGGCGGAGGCGGCCCAGCAGCTGGCGATGGTGCGGCTGCGCGCGGTGGAGCACGGGCGGGACAGCCTGATGGCCTCGACCGTGGGCATCTCGGGCTTTGTCACTGCCGACGGGGCGGTCCACCAAGCTTCGCAATTCAACACTCTCGCCGTGATGGTGCGCGAACTACACACAGGCGGTTCGACTACCCTTGCCACAAGGCTCGGCTTCTGGCCGGAGGCCGCGCTCACGGTGTTGGCGCTGGCCGGCCTGGTAGCGGGGGGCGTATTGAGGCGTAGGAGGGGACCGGTTGAGTGACGAGGGCTACCCGGGCGTCGGCCGCGTACTGGTGATCATCCCGACCTACAACGAGGCCGAGAATGTGCGGCTGATCACCGCGAGGGTCAGGCGGTCGGTACCGGAGATCGACGTGCTCATCGCCGACGACAACAGCCCGGACGGGACGGGACGCATCGCCGACGAGCTGGCCGCCCAGGACCGGCAGGTCCACGTCATGCACCGCGCCGGCAAGCAGGGGCTGGGCGCCGCGTACATCGCCGGGTTCAAATGGGCCCACGACCACGAGTACGACGCCGTGGTGCAAATGGACGCCGACGGCTCGCACGCCCCGGAGGAGCTGCCGCGCCTGCTCGACGCGCTGCGCGCGGCCGACGCGGTGATCGGGTCGCGCTGGGTGCGCGGCGGCCAGGTGGTCAACTGGCCGGTGCACCGGCTGCTGCTGTCCCGCGGCGGCAACCTCTACACGCGGCTTGTCCTCGGCATGGGGGTCAAGGACGCGACCGGCGGCTACCGCGCGTACCGCATGAGCGTGCTCGACAAGGCCGGCCTCGACTCGCTGCGCTCGCAGGGCTACAGCTATCAGGTGGAGCTGACCTATCGCATCCACCGCAACGGTTTCACCATCGCCGA
>DASUXL010000238.1:0-9626 GCA_036377915.1 Candidatus Limnocylindrales bacterium | reverse complement strand
ACGGCGATTCTTGCGGCGCCGGTGACAGATTCGCCGCCGCCGCGGCGACGGCGCTCGCGGACGGGGCGTTGACAAGCGAGGCTGTGCAGAGCGCGGTCGAGGCGGCGACGGCGTTCGTCGCGTCCGGCGCGGCCTCGCGGTACGACGCGCGGCCCGCGGTGCCGAGGCAGCGCCGCGCGGGCATCGGGCTCGCCCCCGCGAGCGAGGTCGTCAGGGCGATCCGTGCCTCGGGCGGAACAGTGGTGGCGACAGGAGGTTGCTTCGACCTGCTGCACGCCGGCCACGTGAGCACGCTTCAGGCGGCGCGAGCCTTGGGCGACTGCCTGGTGGTGTGCCTCAACTCCGACGCGAGCGTGCGCGGGCGCAAGGGTTCGGGGCGGCCGATCGTGTCCGAACAGGACCGTGCGGAACTGTTGCTGGCGTTGGAATGCGTGGACGCGGTTGTAGTATTCGACGAGGACACGCCGGTGCCGCTGATCGCGCGGCTGCGCCCCGATGTGTGGGTCAAGGGCGGCGACTATCGGGTCGAGCAGATGCCCGAGGCCGAACACGTGACGGCGTGCGGCGGCCAGGCGGTCGTGGTCCCCTATCTGGACGGTCGGTCGACGACCCGGCTGATAACGACGGCCGCGGAGCGGAGCACCGATCAGCGGTCAAGGAATCGCCACGGAATCCACAAGGTTTGAGCCATAGCATCCCACCGTGTTTGCCCAATGGAAGCCTGTCATTGTTCTTACCGTACTCATGGGAGCGCTTTTCATCGAAGTCGCTCCGGCCCGGGCGGCAGTGCCCGACCTGACCATGCCCGCCGCGGCGACGAACCCGGACGGTCGCATGGAAGTGTTCGCGGTCGGCACGGATCGTGCCCTCTACCACAAGTGGCAGCTCACCCCCGGCGGTGGCTGGAGCCACTGGGAAGGCCTCGGCGGGCCAGGCATCCGCGACGTGCCCGTCGTGGGCCGCAACGCCAACGGACGCCTGGTCGTCATCGTTGCCGCAAACGACGGCACGGTGTGGCGCCTCGCCCAGTCGTCGAGCGGCTGGGGCGCCTGGATCAGAATCGGAGGCGTCTCGGGCGTGACCCTGCGGGGCACGCCGGCCGTGGGGCAAAACCTCAACGGCACCCTTGAAGTCTTCATGCTCGGCTCTAATCAAGCCATCTACCATGCCTGGCAGACCAGCCCGAACGGGGGTTGGACCGGGTTCCACAGCATGGGCGGGATTGTGGACGGGTTCCTCGGCCAGCCGGCCGTGGCCCGCAACCGGGACGGGCGCCTTGAGGTGGTAGCGGTCCACGCCGACTTCGCGATCTGGCGCAGCTGGCAGCTCAGCCCCAGCGGCGGCTGGAGCGGCTGGCACAGCCTCGGCGGCATCCTGGGCAACCCGGCGGCGGTGGCGACCAATGCCGACGGTCGCCTCGAGGTGTTCGCGAACGAACCGTCCAACAACAATTCGTTCAACATCTGGCAGCTGACCCCCGGTGGCGGCTGGAGTGGCTGGAACAACCTCGATCACGGAGTCCTCAGCCGGTGGTCGGTGCATCCGCTCCAGGTCGCCGCCAACGCCGACGGCAGGCTCGAGCTGTTCTCCCGCAAGGACTGGGGAGGACAGGGAGACATCTGCCACAGGTGGCAGACGAGCCCCGGTGGCGGCTGGACGGCCACGGCGCCGTGCATCGGCGGACAGTTCGATTTCTTCTTCAGCTACGCGGTCGGCAGGAACGCCGACGGCCGGCTGGAGGTGTTCGCGGACAACGCCAACGGCCCCGACATCAAGCATGCCTGGCAGATGGCCCCGAGTGGTGGCTGGACCGGCTGGGTGGGGCTGTGAGCCTTGGTTGAACGAACCAGATCAGCTCAGACGTAGACGGGATGGAGGGTGGCGACGAAGGTGGCGAACTCGGCGCGCTGCTCCTCGGTCATCGTGCCTTTCGGGATGGTGATCGCCTGGATCTTGCCGAACATGATGTACCAAACCTCTGATGTCTCGACAACCCGGCCGAGCCCGGCCCACTTGAACCGCGACTCGACAAGCGGGTAGGTCACCGTCACGGCCTCGTCATCGAGGGTCATGTGCAGGCCCTCCTTGACGACGTCGGACTGCATGCGCACCGCCCGCGCGACCGTGATCGGGCCGATGGCGGCGACCAACAGCAGGCCGATCCCGCTGAAGGCGTAGCCCGAAACCTGCGAGGGATCCAGGGCGAGCAGGACAATGCCGAAGAAGATGATTATGCCGCCCATGATGCGGATCCGGCGAAGCTGGGGGCGGAGGATGAAGCTGAGCGTGCGCCGGAGCCGCTTCTCGTCGTAGGCGACCCACATGGAGATGTGCATCGAAGCATCCTAGGTCAAGGCAGATGTGGCACGCACCATCTTGAACACGTTCAAGAGGTTGGGCTATCCTCTACTTGAACACGTTCAAGGGGGTTCGCGGAGCGGTTGGGGAGGCCACGGGGGTTCCCCAACCGTTGCCTGATTGTGCTTTGCTGGCCTGGCAAAGCCTGACAAAGGAGTTCCGGTGGAAAGCCACGTGACGTACGCTCCCGCCGAGATCGGGACGAGCCGGGTGGGCGAGCCGATGCCGGCCGGATACCGCCATCTCAGCTACGAGACGTTCATCGGCTACGGTGCGGCGACGATGCGGACCTCGGCGAACGCCGTGCTGTCGCTGGAGATGCACCGCACGGTCGGGCTGCGGGCAGACCTGGAGGGCGACATCGTGAGGCTGCGGATCGGGCCGATCCACGCGCCATGCCGCATCCTGTTCCGCGAGTCGGCCCCGGAGCGCGCCGGATTCACCTACGGCACACTGCCGGGACATCCGGCGCGCGGCGAGGAGACGTTCCTGGTCACGCACGGGCCCGATGACCGGGTGTGGTTGCAGGTCCGGTCGTTCAGCGTCGCGGGCCGCTGGTACACCAGGCTCGCCGGGCCGGCAATGCCGATGCTGCAACGCCGGTTCGCCCGCGCCTGCGGCCGGGCGTTACGCCGATTGGCTTCTGCCTCTGCACTATCCTCGCGGGATGCCGATCACAGATCCTGAACTGGCCCTTGCCGCCGCCGAGGCGGGCGCGGTGGTGGTGCGTTCCCGCTACGGCGGTCCGCTCGAGCGCTTCGACAAGGGGGCCGGCGACTTCGCCACCGCCGCAGACATCGAGGCGGAGAAGGCGATCCTTGAGGTCCTGCGGGCGGCGCGGCCCGGGGACGCGGTGCTGGGCGAGGAGACCGGGCTGACCGGTGTGGAAGGGACACAACGGGTTTGGATGGTCGACCCGCTGTGCGGCACGCTGAACTTCGCGGCGCGGACGCCGCTGGTCGCGGTCAACGTGGCGCTGCGCGACGGCGGCGTGGTCACCGCGGCCGCCTCGGTGGATCCCCTTGCGGGGGAAGCTTTCTGGACCGACGGTGCGGGGGCTTTGCTGCGTTTCGGGGGGGTCGACGAGCCGCTCGCCGCATCGGCGGCGACCGCACTGGTCGAGATCAACGTCGATCCGCCCTACGGCAGCGAACAGGCCCTGCGCCTGATGGCCGACCCGAGATTCGGCGAGCGATTCCGGCCCCGCGTAATCTCCACGACGCTCGGGCTGGCCTGGCTCGCCGCCGGGCGCCGCGCCGCCTACCTCACCGCCGGGGACCTGCGCGACAACGTTCACTTCGCCGCCGGGCTCGCGCTCTGCGAGGCCGCCGGATGCGTCATCACCGACCTCAACGGCGACCCGCTACACAGCGGCCCCGCCTCGGGCCTGCTCGCGTCGGCCGATTCCGGGACGCACCAAGCGATCCTGGAGCTGCTCCGGTGACCAAGCCGTTCGAGATTCTCGATCGGTATCTGGAGCGGGTCGACGCCGAACGGCCCGGCCTGATCGAGATGCTTTACGTCGTCGGCTCGATCGCGCTGGGAGCCTGGCAACCCGGGCGCAGCGACATCGACACCATCATCGTGACCTCCCGGGCGCTCGACGAGTCAGACCTGGAGGTGGTCAAGGCGGCCCACATGGGGTTTGACGGCAGGAGTTTGCCGCCCGGCCGATGCACAACCAGGTCGCGCCGGAGGTCGTCAACGGCGAGTTCCGCACCGGTCGTGTGGCTGGTCCTCGCGCGGCACGGCATCACGGTGCGGGGCCCCGCCGTCGCCGAGCACGGCATCACCGTCGACGCGGAAGCATTGCGTTCTTACAACCTTGACAACCTTCGGGGGTACTGGCAGCCGCTCGCCAACCAGATCCGGAAAGAGTGTGAGAACGTTCAAGACCCGCAATCAACGCCCGTGCCCGGAGAACATGTGGCCTGGATGATGCTGGGCCCGCCACGCCTGCACCACACGCTCGCCACGGGTGCCATCCTGAGCAAGGCGGGCTCGGCCGGGTACCTGCGAGAAGTGATGCCCGAGTTCGCCGACCTCGCCGACCGCGCCGTCCGCTGGCGGGCCGGCGAACCGCAGCACTTCACCCTGACGGACCTGCTCGCCTGCGCCGACGCCACCGACGCCATCACCGAGGACGCACACACACGATTCGGGGTGTACGCGGTCCGGGTGCCTTGACCGAGTTCTACCAGCGTCACATCGGCCGGATCACTGGCCGCCGCAGCCTCGCAGGTAGCGGCGGCCGGTCAGGTCAGCATTCGTCGTAGCCGCCCCCCTCGAATCCGGCACGCCATTCGAACACGTTGAGGCACTGGGAGTCCGTCAGCGCCTCCGAGACGCCGTAGTTCGCACCGTAGGTGACCACGAAGCCCAGCGGGCCAAGCATCGACTGCTGACGCACATGCGCCGACTCGTGCGCAAGGAGTTCGCCGCCGTTCTCCTCGGCGAACTCCTCCTTGGTGAACGTGGTGTTGATGGTGCCGCCGGTGACCCAGGCGTCGGTGAGGCCGAGGTCGCTGACAACGCCGTCATAGCAAACCACAACCAGATGTTCCTCCAGGTCGCAGTCGCCGTGTGTCCAGGAGTTCGCCGCCACGGTGACCGCGGTTACCGGGGCATTGCGGATGAACGTGCCCACATCCTCTACCCCCTGGCGCGTAATCCCGACGCTGGCCGCGCCGGCCTCGGCGCCCCGGGCGCCGCAGCTGAGTTTGCTGCGCCCCTTGGGGCAGTTGCTCACCCCGCCGATCGCGCCTGCTATCGACCGTTGCACGCAGGACGGCATCATCATGCACACGTGCACGGTCTGGAGGTACTCCTGAATCTTCTTGAGGGTGGTCAAGAAGTCGAACAGCGGGTCGAAGAACTCCAGGCAGCCGCGCGGGTTGGCCACGCAGGCGTCGATCAGGTTGTCGATCCCGGCGACCACGGCGCCGCCGGTGTTGTCCCAGGCCCAGTCGGCCCCGTCCGCGGCGGCCTCCGCCGCCCCGCCGGCACAGTCCGCCACGTTGTCCCAGCCCCATTCCAGCCCGCACAGGCCGGTCGGGTCCACGTAGCGGATCGGGTTGTTCACCCCGTACATGTATGGGTTGTAGGTCTGCGGGTTGGCCATGTCCGCCACGGGGTCCGGGCTGACAAAGCGGTAAAGCTCCGGATCGTAGTAGCGGTTGTTGAGGTAGCTGAGCTCCGTTCGCCGGTCCTCGAACTGCCCGATCCACCCGCGATCGGTGGCCGGGTTGTTGCCGGTTCGCTTGGCGCCGTATGGGTTGTAGGTGCGGTCGACGGTCGGGCTGGACTCGCTGTTGCGGGCGGCAAGCTCCACCGACCCCTGCGTGTCGGCGATCAAGTACTCGACCTGGTCCTTGCGCGGGTCGTCGCCGCCGGAGGCGGTCCGGGTGGCGATCGCCGCGCCGCCCAGCGTGTATGTCCGCACCGTCGTCACATGGCCGCCGTTGGTCACGGACACCTCGTGCCCCGCGAAGTAGGCGGTATTGCGGTCGACGTTGCGCCGCACCAGCCGCTGCCCGCCGGTGTCGTAGGTGAAGCTCCCGGTCGACGATCCGGTGGCGTTGCGCGTCTCGATCGCGGTGAGCCGCCGGTCCTCGTCCCAGGTGAACGTCTCGGTGGTGCCGCCGCGCACGCGGGTGAGCATCTGCCCGTTGGCGTCCCAGGTGTAGTCCATGTCATCGCCGCCGCCCGGGAAGTCAAGGCGCGTCGGCGCGTGCGGGCGCACGCTGGTCGCGCCCGCGGGCGGATAGGTGTACGTGACGGTGTCGCCGTCCTCGACGCGGCTGGTGATGTTGCCGTCGTCGCTGTAGGCGTAGGTGTGGTTGTACGGCCCGTCGCCGCCGCCCGCCCCGGCCACGCCGCAGTCGTCGGCATGGCTCGTGGTGTAGGCGCGGGTCAGCCGGTGCCGGTCGTCGTAGCCGTAGCAGTCCATCCAGGTGCGGCCGTTCAGCGTGTTCTTGCGCTTGCTGACGTTTCCGGAGTCGGCCAGCTGGTAGGTGATCTCCCGATCCTGGATCAGCGAGCCCGAGGCGAACGCCTGCTGCCTGGACAGCCGCTGGTCGACGTCGTAGAGCCAGACCTTGGCGATGCCGGAGCCCTCCTTGCCGTACCCGAACAGCAGCGGGCGTGCCCGCTCGTCGTATCCGGTGGCGTAAAGGTAGTCCTGGTCGAGCGGCAACGCGTCGCTGTCGATCCCTACCGGCAGGCCGAGGTTGTTGTAGGTGGTCCTGACCCGCTCGGCGGCAAGGCCACCGCTGCCGACGATGCCAATCTGGGGGTACCCCACCTCGACCACGTGGTCGGCCCGGTCATACCCGTAGGTGACCGGGAAGGTGGAACCCTCCGGCAACGCCACCCCGGGCAGGTCGACGTCGAAGAATATCCAGGACCGTCCGTTGGGCCGGGCACGGTCGTCGTAGCCGAGGACGTCGGTGACGTAGGCCCGATCCGGCTGGCCGGCTGTGCGTACCCACCGGATTGAAAAATCGAGCAGACCGGCCTCTCCGGAAGCGTCATAACCGAAGCTGGCCAACGGTTTCGTCGCGTCGCCCGCGTGGTACGCGGTGGGCCGGTTGATCGCGTCGTAGACGGCGAACGTGGTGATGCCGCGCGCGTCCCGGACGCTGGTCTGGTTGCCGGCCAGATCCCAGCCGTAGGTCCAGGTGCCGGCGTCGCGGTCGGTCATGCCGGTGCGCCTGCCGGCCAGGTCGTAGGTGTAGGTGATGGTGTTGCCGCGAGGGTCGGTCACCCTGGTCATCCTGCCCGCGCCGTCGTAGGCGTAGCTTGTCGTCTTGGCGCTGGAGACGTTGCCCCGCACCGCCCACTCGGCCACCTTCGTGACCCGGCCGTCGGCGTCGACGGTCGTGACGACCTCGCCGCCGAGCTGCGGCACGGCCTTGATGGTGTCGTGGCCGTAGGTACGGATCGTCCCCCACCGCCCGGCGCCCTTGGAGAAGAAGATGTCCCAGACGGGCCTGCCGATCTCGTCGTAGGCCGTCATTTCCTCGTTGTCCCAAGGGATTCCGGCGGCGGGGTTGAGCAGCGCACCCGGCGTGCCGGTCAGAGCCTGGCCGGGGCTCACGCTCTCGGCGAGCCCGCGATCGTTGTAGCGGGTGTTGGAGACGATCGCCTTCCCGGCCGCCGTGGACAGGCGCTGCGTCTGGCGTTCGCGCAGCAGGCTGTCGTAGATGGTCCACGAGTCGAGGTAGACCGCCGCCGGTGACAACGATTGCAGCCGCCGGGTCCGGATCGCCGGCGGCGCGTTCTTGGCGGCCGAGATGGCGTAGGAGAACTCCCACGACGCCGGCCCGGAGGTGGGCTCGGTCGGCTGCCAGACCCTGGTGTTGCGGCCGAGGGCGTCGTAGGCCTGCGTGACCACCTTTCCGCGGGCGTCGATCTGGGTCGCCGCCACCTGGCGCTCGGCTTTCCAGGTGGTGGTGGCCTTGTGGCCCAAGTGGTTTGTCACCTCGGTCCGCACCGGCAAGCCGGTGGCGGGGATGTGGACGGTGGTGGTGTTGCGGCCGTTGGGGTCGGTGACCACCCTGGGCCGGCCGAGGGCATCGTGCGTGGTCTTTGTTTCAGCATATGTGGTACCGGATACGCGCACCCGCGAATTGGTCACGTTGCCCCGCGACGGAGCGGCGCCGACCGCCCCGCCGTCGTAGGCGTACTGCGTCTCGGACAGCACCGTCGTGGACGCACAGGTGCCCTGCACGACCGTGGTCGACGTGGCGAAGTCGAGCATCCACCGGTTCACGTCAAGGGTGTAGCCGGTCTTCGTGCACCGCTCGTCGCCGGCCACGTCCAGCCTGCCCTCGGAGGCGACCAGCTCGGGCCAGAGCAGGAGACCGTTGTACGACGTGGTCACCCGGCTGGAGATGAAGCCGCCGCCGTCCTTGCGGGTGCGCGACGTGACGGTCTTCTCGGCCGCCCACACCGCCGCCTTGAACGGGTGCGGCTCGTTGCCGGCGATGCTGTCGTCGTCGACGGTCGCCGCCGTCTGGTACTCGTGGATGGCTCCTTTGATCACGGAGCCGTCGCCGGCAAACTGCACCTCGTCGAGGGTGCGCCCGACGAGCCAGTCGAAGTCGCGGGTGACGAGCGAACCGTCGAGGCTCCGGCTGTCGACGGTCTTCTCGCCACCGGTCCCCGTCCGGTCCCGGTGCATCCCGCGGTGTACCCGGTGGCGGGTCCTGGCGGAGGACTGGGTGACGAGCACGGTGTCGTAGCCGCGCCACTCGGTCCACTGCAGGTCGCCCTCCTTGAAGTAGGCGTCGGTGTCGTAATGCCATGCGGGGTAAGGGTCGCCGGTGGTGTCGCCGGCCGCCGCGCCGTAGGTGTAACCCGTCGTCATCGCCGGGGAGCCGCCGGTGCGGTCCTGGACCATCACCTGCGTGACGAGCCACTTGTTGAACACGCCCCAGTTCGGGTCGGTCGCCCCCTCGGGCAGGTACTGCTGGCGGAAACAGTTGCGCTGGTTGTTGTCCCAGCCGCCGGGCGGTGGGTCGGTCGTCGCGCAGGGATGCGGCTGGCCGTAGGTCACGGTCAGCGCCCGGCCGAACTCGTCGACCACGGACGTGACCCGCAGATGTGGCATCCGGGAAACCGTCGAACCGGCGTTGATCACGCGATTGTCCAGGCGGGTGAGGCCGAATTCCACACCGGGCAGGGCGATCGACGGGCTCGCCGACAGCCCCGAGCGTTGCAGCCCGGTCAGGTAGAGCTTCTTGTTGCCGGTGCCGTTGGCGTTCTCGGCCTCGAACCGGTGGGTGAACACCACCTCGTCGACCGGCTTCCAAGCCCCGGCCACCAGCACCTGCGTGGTGAGCCTGGTGTACCGCATGGTGGTGAAGAACGTCGGCGAGAAGTTGTTGTTGCATCCGCTGCCGGCCGGGCTGGTACAGATCTGGTCGACCGGCACGTCGGGGTAGCGGGTGGCCGGGGTGGTGCCCGGGGTGGGCGTGGTCGGAGCCTGGCAGCCGGTACCGGGGTCGAGGCTCTCGCAGCGGTGCGCGCCCGACACGTCGACCCGGGCCTGCGGACCCACCGCCACACCGCCGTTGAACTCGCCGGTGTTGCCGCCGTACTCGATCAGGCGGAGCTGCCCGGACCGCACGTAGGGCTGCCAGCCGGCGAAGCCGAGGATGGCCCGGTAGTAATTGACACTGGGCGAGTACTGGTAGGTGGTGACATTGCCGTTCGGGTCGACCACGCGGTCGAGGTTCCACCGCCACGCCTGCTGGCAGAAGTTG
>DASUXL010000237.1:0-2377 GCA_036377915.1 Candidatus Limnocylindrales bacterium | reverse complement strand
CCAGGACGACGTGCCCCTCCTCGGGTCGCTGCCCGACGTCGACGTGGCGGCCACCGAGCCTGACCGCCGTGGCCACCGTGTGCCGCTGGTCGTCGAGGTCGGCGCTGGTCAGGTGCAGGTGCATCCGGTTCGCGCCGAGTTCGCCGGCGCGGCCCGGTACGAACCGCAGGCCGAGCTGGGCGTCCCCGCCCGGTAGCAACACACCGCCGGCATCCTCGATGACCTCCCGACCGAGCAGGCCGGCCCAGAAACGTGCCGGTTCAGCCGGGTTGTCCGCCTCGAAGGTCACCGCCAACAGTCGTGAACGCATCACCGCAACGTAGCCACCGCCCCCGTGGTGCGGCAAGGCAATATCGAACCGGCGAAGACCACCCGGCGAAACCAACCGGCGAACCACGCGGTGGAAACCACCTGGTGGAACCAACCACTGGAACGAGCGCCGGGAGGCGCCAGACCTCCCGGCTCTCGATCCGATTCCACGCGTCAATCGGCGGCGCCGCCGATGGTGCACAGCTCGTCGATCCGGTTCGCGTCCTTGCCCAGCTTGTCATCCAGGCCGGTCGGTGCCGGCTGGCCGGGGCGACGGCGTCCAGGATCTGGCGGTAGTCGTCGGCCAGCGCCGACATCGCGTCGCGGACCTTGGCATCCTTCACCTTGGCAGCGGCGGCGGCGTCGCGGACCGCCTCCTCGCTACCTGCGAAGCTCGGCTGCAACGAGACCCCGGTCGCATCCAATTGGGCGGTTGCTCCTGCGCATTTCCGCTACGACCATCGGTTCCGGGCTTCCTCGCATGCCGGCCGGCCGGCCGCTGCCATGGCCCGTTAGCACTCCATTGGCACCCGTTCATCGAAGGCAGCCATTGAGCACACCATGTGCGCCGTCTCCCCTTCCACAGCCTCCGTTCGGTGCCCAGCTGGCTTCCGTTCGGAGTGGATGATCGTGCTGTCGAGCCGGCCGCCAATCCTCAGTTTGTATGGACCGGTGGGTGTGTGCGGACCGGCATCCGCCAGCCGATACTCGCACGGCGGGCGCCCGCCGAGGTGGCGGCCTTTGGACGCTCACCAGGCACGGGCAAAGTCCAACTGCCACACTGCTTCGACGACACGACCCTGAATCCTCGATCGACACTCGACCACAGAACGCAAACCGCCACCCCTCGTTGCCGCGCGGCGGTGCCGGCGGATCACTCGGTCTTACCAGGCGAAGCCACTCCTTTGGAGTCTGTCATCTGTACGGCACCTCACTGTGTCGAGTGCTCGCGAGAGAGAAAGTGCCGTGTTAACGACACACCTATCCACATGTACGCGCCATTGGGTTACCCTCCAAGCAGGTGGGAAATTTGCCGCGGCGGCGATGCTGGGAGCTTGGGCGGCTGTGCTGGAGGCTGACTGATGGCGATCGAGGGTGTCGACTACTCCTGGGGGCGGCCAAGGCCGGCGGAACTGTCCAAGCTGGGTAAGCGGTTCGCGGTCCGGTATGTCTCGTACGACACAACCGGAAAGAATCTGACCCGAGACGAAGCTGACCGGCTTATCGACGCTGGCCTGTCCATTGTCACTAACTGGGAAAACTCAGCCGGCGATCAGCTTGGCGGACGGGATCGCGGACGCCAGCACGCCGCGCAAGCCGACCGGCTGCACCGCGCGTGTGGCGGTCCGGGCGACCGGCCGGTCTACTTCAGCACCGATTTTGACGCTACAGCAGGCCAACTGGCCACCTGCTACGAGTATTTGCGTGGCTGCGCGGACCTGATCGGCTGGGACCGTGTGGGCGTTTACGGTGGACGTCGCACGATGATCTACATGCAGGACCGAGGCGTCCGCTGGCTTTGGCAGACCTACGCCTGGTCCGGCATCGCAAACAGGTTTGACTCGAACGACCTTAACTGGGTGCGCGGCGTGCACATCCACCAATACAACAACGGTGTGCGCCTCGATGGAGCCGACACCGACCTTGACCGAGCCACTACAGCCGACTTCGGGCAGTGGGGACAGGACGACGACATGCCGTACAAGGACTGGCCAGCCGACCACCGCAGGGCGCTCGCGCAGGATGTCGTAGCGGAGTGGTTCCGCCGGCAGATCCCCCGCCCCTGGGACCAGAACGACCCAACACAGCGCGCAGATCAGTTCCTGGCCTGGTTTCGCACCGACCTGGTCCGCACACGTGAGGAGGTGGCCAGGCTCCGCGGTGAGCTGGCCGGACTGTCCACGCTGGTGCAACAACTGGCCGGCGACTCGGCGCCACTGACCACCGAGCAGTTCACGGAGCTGCTCGACGCCGTGCACCAGGCCGCGCGAGAGCCGGGAGAGCGGCTCGTCACCACGCTCGCCGCGGCCACAGAAGCGCTGGAGGACAATACCAACCAGCACTAACG
>DASUXL010000236.1:0-4775 GCA_036377915.1 Candidatus Limnocylindrales bacterium | reverse complement strand
AAAGTTTCTACGCAGGAGCATATCTAAGGAGAGGTGATGACCGCGACAACGCGTGAGGTGCGGCTCGCTTCCCGGCCGGTTGGCGCTTTGACCCCGTCGGACATGGCTGTGGTCGAGGTCGAGCTGCGGCCGCCGGGCGATGGCGAGGTGCTGGTACGCAACGACTGGATGCTGATGGCGTCCGCGTATCGCGACCTGATGAACGAGCAGCCGTCCCTGCCCATCCCGGGCTTCCAGATCGGGGAGGCGATGTACGGGCGCACGGTCGGCACCGTGGTCCGCTCCAACAGCCCCGACCTGGCCGAAGGCGATCTGGTGGAGCACTTCCAGGGTTGGCGCGAGCATATTGTCGGCCCGGCGCAGGCGTTCGCCAAGCGGGACCGGGAGTTGTTGCCGGCGCCGGAGTACTTCCTGGCCAACGGGCCCACCGCGTGGCAGGGCATGGTCGACGTGGCCGGGGTGCGGGAAGGCGATGTGGTCTTCGTGTCCGGGGCGACCTCCGGCGTCGGTTCGGTGGCCGGGCAGATCGCCAAATGCCTGGGGGCCAAGCAGGTCATCGGCAGTACCGGCAGCAAGTCCAAAGTGGACTACCTCGTCGACGAGCTGGGGTTCGACGCCGCCTTCGACTACCACGACGGCCCGGTCGCCGACCGGCTGCGCGAGCTGGCCCCCGAAGGCATCACCGTCTTCTTCGACAACGTCGGCGGCGAGCAGTTCGACGCCGCTGTCCAAGTGGCGCAGCCGTTTGCGCGATTCGCCCTGTGCGGGGCGATGACGAGCCAGCTTGAGGGGGCCGGTACCCCCATAGATTGCATGAAAGTCATCACCAAACAGCTTTCCATCAAGGGTTACGCCTGCTACCACCAGCCCGACCAGGTGCGCACGTGGAACGAGCACTTCTCGCGCTGGCTCATCGAGGGCAGGTTCGTCTACCCGTACACGCGGGTGGAGGGGGACATCACCACCGCGCCGGCCGCGCTCATCGCGCTGCTTGACCGGCAATACAGCGGCAACGTCGTGGTCCAGCTTTGATTTGGGGGTACCAGGTATGAAGCGCGCGTTGTGGGCATGCTGCCTCGGGCAGTTTCTCATGGTGCTTGACGCCTCATCGATCAACGTGGCGTTGTATCCGATCTCGCAGGCGCTGAAGTTCGATGCCAGTGGCCTGCAATGGGTGTTCACCCTCTACACCATCGCGCTGTGCGGCTTCCTGCTGCTGGGCGGGCGCGCGTCCGACCTGGTCGGGCGGCGCCGCGTTTTCCTTTGGGGCGTGGGCATCTTCACGGTCGCGTCGCTGGCCGCCGGGCTCGCGGTGAACCAGCTGACGCTGGTGCTCGCCCGCGGGCTCGTTGGTCTCGGCGCGGCCATCATGGTCCCGGCGACGCTGAGCATCCTTGGCACCGTCTTCACCGAGCCGCGGCAGCGGGCCAAGGCGTTCGGACTGTGGGCGGCGGTCGCCGGGGGCGGCGGCGCGGTAGGCGCCCTGATCGGCGGCATCGTCACTTTCACACTCGGCTGGCGCTGGGTGGAACTGATCAACGTGCCGATCGGGTTGCTGCTGTTGCTGATTGCGGCCAAGGGCATCACTGAGCGCCGGGCGGAGGAGTCCGGGCGCCTCGATCTCGCCGGCGCGGTGTCGGTGACGGCGGGCCTGATCGCGGTGGTGTACGGGGTCACGCAGAGCCGGTACACCGGGTGGGGCTCGATCGAGGTGATCGTCGCGCTGGCGCTGGGCGCCGGGCTGCTCGCCTTCTTCGTGCTCGACCAGGCGAAGCTGGCGGCCCGGCCGCTCGTGCCGCTGAGCATCTTCCGCAATCGTTCGGTGTCGGCGGCCAACCTGGCGTGCCTGTTTGCGAGCGGGGCACTGGGCAGCCTGTTCTTCTTCGCCACCCTGCTTATGATGGGCGTGCTCGGCATGGACGGCTTCACCGTCGGCCTTGCCTATGTGCCGGTGGCGTTGAGCCTGTTCCTCGGGGCGCGGCTGGTCGCGCCGTTCGTGGCACGCTTCGGGCCCCGGCCGATCCTGGTGCTGGGGTTGATCCTGACGGCCGCGGGGCTGTACGGGCTGTCGTTCGCCGACGAGAATTCGACGTTTGCCGGGAACCTGTTGGTGCCCATGCTGATCCAAGGGTTGGGTGAGGGCATGGTGATGACGGCGGGCACGGTTGCCGGAACGGCCGGACTCACGTGGCAGCTGCAAGGGCTGGCGTCCGGTCTCATCAACACGACCCGGCAGCTGGGCGTGGCGCTCAGCCTTGCCGTCATCGTCGCGGTGACCGCGGTGCACACGGACGGTCTCATCGCGGCCGGTGCGTCGGAGCGTTCCGCAACGGCGTCCGGCTACGGGCTGGCGTTCGCGATGATGGCCGGCATCTCGGTCATCGGCGCGGTATGCGCGCTTTTCGTGCCGGGCAAGGGCAAGAGCAAGGGCACGGGCAAGGACGAGGCGGGACAGCCGGTGCAGGGCAACGCTTCCGATCAGCGGCCGGAGCTTGTGGGTACCCATTAGAAAAGCGCCCACCGGTCGGCATACCGTAAGTCCATGGATGCCAGGCAGCCGGATTCCGGCCGGTGGGCTCCGGCGCTGCACAACCTCTACCTGGCCGGGCTGCTCATCGCGTTCCTCGCCGTGGTCACGGTCGAACCCGTCGCTCCACAGTGGACGGCCGGGCAGCGTTTGGCGCTGGCCGGCCTTGCCGCCGCCGGGCTGGCCGCGGTGGATGTGGCCGTGCGGCACTGGCCGGAGTTCGACCGGCTGGTGACGGTCAGGATCGCCTATTTCCTTTGCCTCGGTGGGACTATCGGCATTCTCACGGCGATCTGCTCCTTGTTCTCCACCGCCGGTCTCGGCGTGCTGCCGCTGGCGTTCCTGCTGCTGCCGCGACTGGCGGCGGTGGCGGTCGGGCTCGTGGTGACCGCGTCGCCGCTTGTCCTGCAACCGCTGCTGTTCGGCGACGAGCCGCCGTTCGGCGTGGGATATCAGGCAAGCTATCCACACATGGCCGTGATGGGAGTCGCGTTGCCGTTCGTGATCGGATGGTTCGCGGCGCTGGCGGTCCAGGCCGTGCACCGCCAGAGTGTCGCCCGACAAGCCCTTGCCGCGCAGCTGTCCGCGGCCGGCGAGCGGCAGCGCCTCGCCCACGAACTGCACGACACCCTGGCGCAGGGGCTTTCCGGTGTCATCATGCAGCTTGAGGCGGCCGAGCAGGATCTGCAGTCCGGCCGGCCGAGCCTGGCCGGCCGGCTGGCAAGGGCGCAGCAGACAGCGCGCACCTGCCTGGCGGACACGCGGCGCGCGGTGGAGGCGTTGCGTCCCGAGCCGCTTGACAGCGGGACCCTTGCGACGGCGATCGTGGAGTATTGCGGTGAATGGTCGGAGCAGACGGGGGTACCGGTCGATGCGCAGCTGCGCGGGACGGTGCAAGCATTGCCTCCCCGGTCCGAGGTTGCCGCGTTCCGGGTGGTGCAGGAGGCGCTGGCGAACGTGGCCAAGCACGCGGCGGCGGCCCGTGTCTCGGTCGTGGTGGAGTACGTCGCGGTCGAGCGTGCCGTGGGCGAGCGTGCCGTGGGCGAGCGTGCCGTTGTCGAGAATGCCGCGGTTGAGCATGTCGCGGGCGAGCGTGCCGTGGGCGAGCGTGCCGTTGTCGAGCATGCCGCGGTCGCGGATGAGGGTGCCGGCTTGCGATTGACGGTGAACGACGACGGCCGCGGGTTCGATCCGGCGGCTGCGCGTGGGCTTGGCCTGCCGACGATGCGGGAGCGGGTCGAGGCGGCCGGTGGCTCGTTCGCCGTGACCAGCTCGCCCGGCGCGGGAACGGCGGTCACCGCACGCCTTCCCTTCAGGGAGGAATGATGATCCGGGAGGTTATCCGCGAGCCGACCCGCGAGCCGATCCGGGTACTCATCGTCGACGATCATGCGGTGATCCGTGACGGCATCGCCGCGATGCTTGAGCCGCATGAGGATCTGCTCGTGGTGGGTGAGGCGGCCGACGGGCAGTCGGCTGTGCGGCTCGCGCAGGAGTTGCGGCCGGACGTGGTCCTGATGGACCTGCGTATGTCCGGAATAGACGGTGCCACCGCCACGGCGCTCATGAGCGCCCTGCCCGCGCCGCCGCATGTTCTGGTGCTCACGACCTACGACTCGGACGCGGACATCATGCGGGCGACGGCGGCCGGCGCGATCGGATACCTGCTCAAGGACACTCCACGCACGGAGCTTCTGGAGGCGATCCGCGCGGCCGCCGACGGTCGTGCCGTGCTGGCGCCCTCGGTGGCCAAGAAGCTGCTGCGGCAACAGCACCAGCGCCGCCGCCGGCCCGAACCGCTGTCCACACGCGAACGGCAGGTGCTGATCCTCGTCGCGGGCGGCGCCACCAACCGGGACATCGCGGACAGCCTCGGCGTGACGGAGGCGACGGTCAAGACCTACCTGACGCGCATCTTCGCCAAGCTCGACGTGGACGATCGTACGGCGGCGGTCACCGTGGCGCTGGCGCACCAGTTCATCGAGCTTTAGACCGCGTGTCATCCGATCGACCGACAGACCGCGTCCGCCTTGCGCACCTCGCGGTGGGCGGGACGCGGCGGCGAGCATTTGCGGTATGAGGCGCCATACCCGGATCGGTGCGATCGTCCTCGTCCTCGTCTTCGTTCTCGTCCTCGTCGTCCTCATCCCAGCCGTCGTCGTCCTCCGGCCCGTCCTGCATGCCCTCCGAATCCAACTCGTCAGCCCCGGCCGAGTCCTCGTCGTCGTCCTCGTCCCGGTCGTCGTCG
>DASUXL010000235.1:0-46910 GCA_036377915.1 Candidatus Limnocylindrales bacterium | reverse complement strand
CGCGGCCGCCTGCTCCTTGAGCATGGTGTTGACCTGATCCTGCAGCCGGTCGAGTTTCAGCTTGGCCTCGTCGACGGGCGCGGAGGCGACGGCGTTCGGCGACGGTGAGGCCGCGGCTTTCGCGGTGCCCGGCGCGGGCGGGTCGACCAGCGACGCCGCCACACCCAGCGAACCCAGTGCGCCGGCGCACAGCAGCGTCGGCAACATCAACCACACTAGCCAGAAACTGCGCTTCCCCGTCGTCGCCATGACCGGGGAGCTTAGCAAAGATTGACGTGTGCGCGGTGCCGCAGCCGGATCGCTGAAAACGTTGCCACCAAAGCGGTCAAAAGGATAGCCGCGGCGAGCCCGTGGATCAATCCGCGCTCCAGGTAGCCGCTGTCGGTGTGGTCGACGGCGTAGGTGCCGATCTCGCGGCTGAACCAGAACGGCAGGGCACGCGTGGCCTCCTCGGCCGGGTCCATCAGCATCTGCAGGCCGAAGATGGTGAGCAGCAGCAGCGTTCCCTCCAGCTCGCGGGGCAGCACGGCGCTGAGCGCCAGCCCGAACGGGACGCTGACGGCAACGGTCAGCGCCATGATGAGGGCGATCGCGCCGTGGCGCACGCCGTCCTGGTCGAACCGGATCAGCAACCAGTACGGGAGGGAGAGCGCAAGCCCCACGGTCCAAAGTGCACAGAGGCGGCCGATTATCAAATGCATCAGGGGGTACCCCGAAAGCCGCAGCCGTGGTTCGATGCCGCGCGCCGATCCGCCCGCGAACAGCGCTGCGGTGCTCAGCGCCCACCCGAGACCCAGGCACAGGAAGCGGATCGACTGCCCGGTGTGGTCGCTTCGCCGGCTGAGGTAGAAGGCCAAGGGCAGCAACAGCAGCATGGCGAGCACCATGCGCCGCCGCACTATCTCGCGCACCGCCATCTCCGCCACCACAGCGATCTTTGTCATGTCAGCTCCAGCACGATGTCGACCCGGTCAAGCTGGTTGAGCAGATGCGTGACGACCACGATCGCCTTGCCCTCGTCGCGCCAGCGCCACAGCTCGTGCCAGAAGTCGACGTATGCCCCGCGGTCGAAACCCTGGTACGGCTCGTCGAGCAGGAGCAGGTCGGGCTCGCCGATCTGGGCCATGACGAGGTTGAGCTTCTGCCTGGTACCCCCGGATAGGAAGCGGGCTTGCTGGCGGCGGTCCGGATCCCAGTCCAGCACTGCCGCCCGCGCCCGGCCGTCGGCCTTTGCCCGCGCCCGGCTCAGCCCTCGCCCGGCCCCGGCAAGCACGAAATGTTCTTCGGGGACAAGGAATTCGGATGTCCCGCCGGCCTGCGGGCAGTAGCCGAGCGAGCCGCCGACCCGGACCGTGCCCCGGTCGGGGCTGACCAGCCCGGCGCAGATCCTCAGCAGGGTACTCTTGCCGGATCCGTTGGCGCCCACCACCGCGGCGATCTGCCCGGCCCGCACGGTCAGGTCGACATTGGACAGAATCTGCCGCCGCCGGTAGCGCTTCGTAATCCCGCGCGCCTCAAGCCGTACCACCCCACCCTGCGAGGGCCGGACCGCCTGCCGCCCGATGCTCTCCGCCACCGCGGCCGCGTACCGCTCCGGCATGCCGAAGGCGTGCACGGCCGGCTCGCCGCTGTCACGCAGGTGCGCCGCGGCCTCGGCGACCACGTGCGCCGCCAGGTCGGGCCCGACCCCATGGCGGGCAAGCTCTTTGACGAGTGCGGATAGCCAAACGTCCGGGTTCATTCACACCTCCGTCAGGGCGGCGGTCACGCCGCCGGTGAAGTCGTGCCAGTCGGCGGCGGTCACGGCAAGGGTGCGCCGGCCCGCTTCGCTTATCCGGTAGTACTTGCGGGCCGGCCCGGAGCCACCCTGCCGCCAGTGCGCGGTGACCAGGCCGGATCGCTCCAGCCGCAGCAGGACGGGGTAGAGCGTGCCACCCTGCACCCGCCCGAGCCCGGCCCGCTGCAACGCTTGCGACAGTTGGTACCCGTACGACTCGCCGCGGCAAAGGATCCCGAGCACGCACAGGTCCAGCACGCCACGTAGCCACTGCGCGCGCCGTTCGAGATCCATGGCGGCAGACGCTAGCACGCCAATCTAGATGGTGTCACTACCTATCGACGCCGAGCTCGGGGATGGCGATGTTCTGCTGCGCGCACGCGTCGGACAGGTCCTGGTACGCCTGAGCCTGCTCGGCGATCACGTCCAGGACGTCGGTCGCGGCCGCGTCGCGCGGGCTGAAGACCTTGATGCTGGCGTCGGCGTACCGCACTCCGCTGTCGCGGATGTCCGGAAATTTGGACGCGTCAAAGCGTGCCCGGATCTCCCTATAGACGTCGGGGACCTTCGCGAATGCCTCCTGCACTTTGGCGGGATCAACAGCCGTTGCCGTGGTCATCTGATCGAGTTGGGCCGGGGCGTCCCGCAGCTGTTCGCAGACGGCCAGGCCGGGATCCCTGGAGCCGGCGGCCCCCGGAAACTTGAAGATCGGATCGCTACCGGTCAGGTTGGGGACGATCAGCGCCATGCCGCCGCCGACAAGCAGCGCGGACGGGATCGCCACAGCCAGGATGGTCTTGATGCTTCTCATGTCCGGGGATTCGTGGCCGGACGCCCGCCGGATTGCACGCAAACGGTTGAGCCCGCACGGGACCTGTGCGGGCTCAACGGCAGAGAAGGAAGTATCAGGCGGCATAGGCGGACAGGCGCTCGGCCCGCTCGCCGTGGCGCAACTTCAGCAGTGTGGTCTTTTCGATCTGGCGGATGCGCTCGCGCGACAGGCCGAACTCCTTGCCCACCTCGTCCAGTGTTCGCGCCCGGCCGTCGTCGAAGCCGAAGCGCAGCCGGATGACGGCCTGCTCCCGCTGCGACAGGGTGGACAGCACCACCTCGACCTCGTCGCGCAGCTGGCCCTGCACGACCGCTTCGACCTGGGAGTCGGCGGCGACGAAGTCGCCGAGGCAGCTTTCGCCGTCTTCGCCGACGGTCTGGTCGAGGCTGACCGGCTCGCGGTCGTAGGAGATGAGCTCGATGACCTGGTACTCGGGGATTTCAAGGGCTTGGGCGATCTGCTGGATTGACGGTTCGCGGCCAAGCGCTGTGGCAAGGTCGCGCCGTACTCGCACCATGCGGTTTACCTGTTCCACCATGTGGACCGGGATGCGGATGGTGCGGGCCTGGTCGGCCATTGCCCGGGTGATCGCCTGACGGATCCACCACGTGGCGTAGGTCGAAAACTTGTATCCCTTGGTGTAGTCGAACTTTTCCACCGCGCGGATCAGGCCCAGGTTGCCCTCCTGGATCAGGTCCAGGAACGCCATGCCGCGACCCGTGTAACGCTTGGCGATCGACACGACGAGGCGCAGGTTCGCCTCGAGCAGGTGGTCTTTGGCGGCCTTGCCTTCCTTGGCGACGGTCGCCAGGTCGCGGTCGGTCGGACCGCTGTCCATCAAGTGGGAGGCCATCAGTCCGGCCTCGATACGCTTGGCCAGCTCAACTTCTTGCTCCGCCGTGAGAAGCTTGGTGCGGCCGATGAGGTTGAGGTAGGCCCGAACCAGATCGGTAGCGACACCAGGCTGGTCCAGCTCGTCCAGATCCAATTCGTATGTCATCGCCATCTCCCCGTTTCTCGTCTAGGTATGTCTTAGAGTGACGGTCACCGCGTTAAACGGCGGTGAGCTGTGGGAGTGGGCAAAGTGGTGATAAAGCGGCTAATCCGCACCATAGGTGGCGCCGGTGGGCCGGTCGTGCAGACCGAGTTGACCGTTGCGCAGGCTCAGCCGGGCGGGGTCTTCGAGGGGATCGTCGAGGTGACGGGCGGCCCGCACCGCGTCCAGGTGGGCTACATCGCCCTCGTTCTCTGCGCCAAGGTGCACGGGTCCTATGTGGACTTCCACCGGGTGGACGCCGTCCCCACCTTCACTCTCAACCCTTCGGTACGCCACACCTTCGGCGTCACCTGCGAGATTCCATGGGAGGCGCCGCTATCGCTGGACGGCACCGAGATCGGGTTGCGGACCGAGCTGGAGATCTCCTTCGCCGTCGACCGCAGCGATCTCGACCCGGTGCACGTCAGCCCGCTGCCGGCGCAGCAGCACATCCTGGACTGCATGGAGGCCATGGGTTTCACCAAGGTCAGTTCCAATCTTGAAAAGGGCGTTCTTCAGGGGGTACCGCAAAGCATGCCCTTTTATCAGGAAATCAAATACCTTCCCGGTCCCGCGCACGAACGCCAGCTGCACAACCTCCAGGTGACCTTCGTCAATTCGCAGGACCGCCTGCACGTCGTGGTGGAGCTTGACCGCCGGGTGACACCGCTCGCCGACCGGGACGTGTTCGGCCATTTCGCGGTCAACCCGGCAAACCTCGACAAGTACGACTGGCCGGCGCTGCTGGAGAGCTGGCTAGCCGGGCTCGCCTGACAGCACGCGCTCGCGCAGCCGCAGCATCGGCGCCTCCACCAGTTCCACGAAATGATGGAGGGTCACCTCGGCCGCCCCCTCGCTGTCGCCCGCGATGACCAGCCGCGCCAGCTGGTCGTGGTCGTCAAGGGCACGCTTGCGGATCTGTTCGTCGAAGGGCAGCGCCCCCGTCCCGAAGGTCAGCTGCGTGCGCAGCTGGCTGTCGAGGCAGGTGTAGTACGGGTTGTGGGTCGCGGCCGCGATCGCGGCGTGGATGGCGTGGTCGGCGGCGCGCATCGCCTCCCTGTCCTGGGCGTTGGCATAGGCGGCGACCGCCTCCTCGAGCACCTCGATGTCGCCGCCGTCGCGCCGCTGCGCGGCGGTCCGGGCGATCAGCGGCAGGACCTCCCTGGCAAGGTCGAAAAGCCACTGCAGCTCCTGCCATCGGGGCAGCAGCATGTCCCGAACCCTGCCGGGCGACTCCGGACCCCAAGCCGAATTGATCCAGACGCCGCCCGCGCGGCCGCGGCGGATCGTCACGTACCCCATCGACGCCAGCTGGTGCAGGGCGTCGCGCAGGGTGGCCCGGCTGACCTCCAGCCGGGCCGCGAAGTCACGCTCCGGCAGCAGCTTCTGGCCGGGCAGCACGACGCCCAGCGCGATCGCGGTGACGAGCCGGTCGACCAGCTGTTCCGCCGCTGTCTTCGCTTTGAACTGGGCCGGTTCGGTGGCGATCACCAGCCGCAGGTCGCTCACGGTTCCAGCTTGGCACGTTTTTCCGCTTCGCGAAAACTCAGAGGGTCAGCCAGGCGTCGTGATAGGAGTCCACCACCGCCTGCCACAGACCGACCCCGCCGCCCACTGGCGAGTTGACGGTGAGCCCGACGTGTACCCCGGACGAGAAGCTGCACACGAGCGTGTTGAGTTCGATCTGTCCACGGGTGGAGGTGGGGGGCCGGAACAGGAACCCGCCGTGGTTGTTGACGAACCCGTGCCGCACAGGGTCTCGCCCCTGCCAGCCCAGCAGGTTCTCGGTCATCTGAGCGACCTGGGTGGAGTTGAGCAGCGTGCTGCTTTCCCGCAGCCGCAACAGGAACGTGCCCAGGTCGTGGGCGGACATGTTCAACCCGCCGCCGCCGCACGTCTTGGTCCAGTCTCCCCAGGCGTCGCCTTTCGCGGTGCCGGCCGGGAACGGGTAGCACAGGCTGGGCTCGGTGGTCGCGGGCTTCGCCGTCACCGTGGAGATGCCGATCGGGGCGAAGATGCGCTGGTTGATATAGGCCAGGTAGGCGTTGCTGGTGGCCGTGTCCTTGTCGGTGACTCCCGCTTCGTTGAACCCGTTCAGGTACGGGATGATGACCCGGAACAGCGCGAAGTTGCTGTTCTGGTACAAGAATGTCTTGTTCGCCAGGCTGATCCCGCCCGCGATGATGTTCTTCATTCCCGTGTAACCCGTGCCGTTGCTGCCTTCGCGGATCCCGCTGGTGTGCGTCAGCAGCTCCCGGAACGTGATCGTGTTCACGTTGGCGCCCAGGGTCCAGTCGCTGGGCAGGTAGCCGGACACCGTGCTGTCCAGGGTCAAGCCGTTGGCCGCCAGCCGCTGCATCACCGCGACCGCTGTGATCGTTTTGTTGATGCTGGCAATGTTGATCCGCGACGTCGAGGACCACGAGCGAGATGGGGAGTCGGCGCTGGTGCGGCGGAGGCCGGCGGTGGACGAGGCGCGCAGCGCGCCCGTGGCCACCGAGGCGGCGAAGCCGGTGACGTTGGTGCTTATCCGGTCCCGGATCCGCTGCGCCAGCCGGGTTGGTGAGAGCCCTTCCACCTTTTCGGTGGCCAGGATCGCGAGCCGGAAGTTCTGGCCCCACATGTCGCCATAGGTGGTCAGCAATGGATCGGCGGGCCGGTCCAGGCCGACGAAATTGCCTGCGGTGCTTGGGTTGTAGGCCGCGTTGTAGTACACGTCACCGTTGACGACGTGGGTGCTCAGCGCGGCCAGGCGGAAGTTCTGGTTCCACATCTGGCCGTACTCGGTCAGGAAGTCCCCGGCGGTACGCCACAGGCGCAGGTATTGTCCTGCCGTGCTTGGGTGGAAGAATCCTCCAAAGTAGACCTGCCCGTTCTGGACATAGGACACCATCTGGGTCAGCCGGAAGTTCAGGTTCCACATCTCGCCGTAGACGGCGAGGAACTCGTCGTAGGTGCGGTGCAGGCGCAGGTACTGCCCCGAGGTGCTCGGGTTGTACACCGCGTCGTAGAGCAGCTGACCATTGATCACACATGCGCTCAGCGTCGCGAGCCGGAAGTTCTGGTCCCACATCTGGCCGTACTCGGTGAGCAGACCGTTCTGGTCCCGCCCGATCCGCAGGCCCTGCCCCGCGGTGCTCGGGTTGTAGGCCGCGCTGTAATACAGCCCGCCGGAGGCGGTGTAGGTGGTCAGCGTCTTCATCCGGTAGCCGAGGTTCCACATCTGGCCGTACTCGGCGATGAGCTGGTCGTAGTTGCGATCCAGCCGCAGGTACTGCCCGGATGTGCTGGGTACCCACACCCCGCAGTAGACGGGCCGGGGCGAGACCGTAACCTCGCCGGGCTGGGGCACCGGCCCCGCATGCGCCGGTTCACTCGTGCCTGACGCCAGTTCCAGCCCGCCCGCGCCGAGCAGCACGCCGCCCGTCACGGCGCCGACGCCGGACAGGACCTTCCGGCGTGACCAGCCATCCACCAGGTCTCCCATGTGATCACCCTTTCCGCATTGGACCGGCCGCATCGGACATTGATAGCGGCCTACATAGCCGAGGACGCGGGCCATGCTACGCACCACCACGCGGTGCGAGACGCGCTATTGGACACGGCTGGACAGCAGCGTCCTGTCGGGAATAAGTCATCCCACGCCCAGACGCGGCGGGGGCTGGTCTTTGCCGCTTCGGTGCTCGTCCTGGCAGGGTGTGGCGGCCTGCCACCAACGCCGGACGTCCAGCCGCCACTCGCGACCGAGGCGAACACGCCTGCGTCACCATCCGCGCTGCCATCCGTTTCGCCGATCTATCGTGTGACCGCGCCGGCCCTGGTTGGGGAGCGGAAGCACGATGCGGAAACGACTACGGCATCAGCGACTTGGCCTACTCGGTGAGGTCCACCGTCGAGGAGGTCACCAAGGAGGCCCCGGCCTATGCGGTGTACGGGACAAGGAAGGACGGCAACCTGATGATGTTCGCCGCCGCGATGATCAAGCAGCCCACCCGGGCGCAGGTCGGCGCGATCCTCCGCGGGCTCGCCGAGGACCTGGACATCGACGCCGCCGACCCGGGCTCCCACGGCGACGGCGTTCCGCCGCTGTCCGCTACGACTTCGCCAGCCTGCAGGGCCTGGCCTTCATCATCTCCCCCGCCTCCGGCTGATTCACCTTGGAGATGTCCACGCGGATTGGAGAGCATGTTCGATCACGCGTTGCCAGGCGGTCGGGGCGTGGGGATCTCGGCTGGCGACGCCCGCCAGCCACAGCAGGCAGAGCAGGTCGTCCTCGGTGAAGTCCGGGGACAGGGATCCGTCGGCGTGCGCGTCGCGTACCAGGGTCTGACCCAGTTCGGTTGAGTGATCGCACACTCCGGCGAGAGCTGTGGCGTCGGGATAGCGTCGCAGGATCGCGTCGTTGAGCGCCGGGTCGTCGCGCTGCAGCTCGATCAGGCCGTACACGAAGGCTTCGAGGCGCTGTCTTGGTGTGTCTTTGGTCATCACGGTGGCCCCGAGGGCTTGGAGCCTGCTGCCGGCGATGTCGGGAATGACGGCGTCGATGAGGGCCTCGCGGGTGCCGAAGCGGTGATAGAGCGTGCCGATGCTCACGCCCGCGGCCCGGGCGATCTCGTGCAGCGAGGCGTCAAGGCCCTTGGCCCCGAAGATGTCCAGCGCGGCGGCGCGCAGCTTGGCCACGCTGTCTTGGGCGTCGCGCCGCAGGCGCTTCGATTCGGTCACGTTCATCCCGTCACATTTTGAGCGGTGCTCAAATTCGGTGTTACAGTTTTGAGCACCACTCAATTTACCGGAAGGTGGCCAGAAGATGCGACTGACGATCGACGTTTGGGCGGATGTCCTGTGCCCCTGGTGCTTCCTCGGTGAGCAGCGCCTGAGCGCGGCGATCGACCAGTCTCCACACGCGAGCGCCATCGAGTTGAAGATCCACACCTTCCAGCTCGACCCGACCGCCTCCACTCAGGTCACACCGACCCTGGCGTACCTGGCCGAGAAGTTCGGGGCCTCGACCGCCAAGGCTCGGGCGATGGAGGAAGGCATGGCCCGGCAGGCCGCGGCCGAGGGCCTGGCGTATGCAGTCGATCGCCCCGCGAGCAGCACGTTCGGCATGCTGCGTCTGGTGCATCTCGGCGCCGAGTACGGCGTCGCGTGGCAGTATCTGCGAGCCATGCAGGCCGAGGTGTTCGGCGGCAACTACGACGCGTTCGAGCCCGGCACACTCGTGCGTATCGGCGAGGGACTGGGTATTCCGGCCGACCAGATCCGCGACGTCCTGGCGACCGACCGCTACGCGGACGCAGTGCGAGCCGACCACGATGCCGCGGTACGGATGGGTGCGCGCGGGGTGCCGTTCACCGTAATGGGCGAGCGCCTCGGGATTCCCGGAGCGGTCAGCGTCGGCCAGTACGTCCAGGCCATCGACCAGGCGTGGGAGCAGGTCAATGGCTGACACGCCGGCCGGATACTGCGATCCCGTAACCGGGATGTGCGTGGTGCCGCAAGCCGCCAGCGCCACCGATCACCAACACCAACCTGTTCAGCAAGGAGAAATACCGATGCCTGTCATCGCCATCGTCGGAGCCGGCCCCGGCCTCGGAATCGAGATTGCGCGCGCCTTCGGCAGAAAGGGCTTCGCGGTCGCCATGATCGCCCGCAACGCCACGAAACTCGACGCGCTCGCCTCCGAACTCCGGGCCGAAGGCATCGAGGCCGCCGGGTTCCCCGCCGACATCGGCAAGCCCGACACCATCACCGAGGCGTTCGCCCGCATCAAGCAGCAATACGGCGCCGTCGACGTCCTGGAGTTCTCGCCCGCCGACCAGACGCTCGGCGCCGTCGGCGTCCTCGACATCGAGCCCGCGACACTCCAGCCGCAGCTCGACTTCTACCTCAACGGGGCCATCCACGCCGTCCGGCAGGTGGCATCCGACATGATCACCGCCAAGTCGGGCACGATCCTCATCACCACCGGCGGCGGCTCCATCACCCCGGTTCCCTTCCTAGCCAACATCAATGTCGCCGCCGCCGGGCTGCGCAACTGGACCCTGAACCTGCACAACGAACTCAAGCCCCACAACATCTACGTCGCGCACATCGCGATCAGTGCGTGGATCGGGGCCGGGCATCCTGGCGCCGCGCCCGACGTCATCGCCGAAAGCTACACGGCGCTCCACAACACACGCGTCGAGCCGGAGCTTCATTACGTCGCGCTCGACAAGTAGTGACAACTGTTTGCTGACCGTCAAAGGTGGCGCGGGCCGGTGTCCGGGCGCGGGGCGGGTTCGTCCAGCGAGCCGCGGGCGTGCAGCACGGTCAGTCCCTCGGCGTGCACCAGCACCGGGTTGAGTTCGAGTCTGCCGAGGTTCGGCAGCTGATCCATCATCTGTCCAACGTGGACGAGCAGTTCCTCAAGCGCCGCAAGGTCTGTGCCGTCAAGCAGCGGTGCCGCCCTGGGCGCGCGGACGAGGGCGGCCGCGTCGCGGTCGGTCAATGGCGCCGACCGCCACGCCCGGTCGCCCACCAGCTCGGTGACCGGCCCGCCCAGCCCGAACCCGACGACCGGCCCGAACGCGGGATCGTCGAGCGCCCGCACCACGCACGCCACACCGGGCGGCGCCATGCCCTGCACGACAACCTCCGGCCCCGCCCCGAACAGCTCCTCGAAGTCGGCGTATGCCTTGCGCACCAACGCTTCGTCGGAAAGGTTGAGCCGCACGGCTCCCAGGTCTATCCGGTGTGGACGGTCAGCCACCTTCAGCGCCACCGGAAAACCAAGCTCGGCCGCCGCGGCCACGGCCAGGTCCGCGTTTCTCGCGCTTTTCGACGATTTAATGGGTACCCCATAAGCTCTCAAAAGATCTTCGAGGTCGCCACTGCTTGGCGCCTGCCGCGCGGGGGGCAGCGCCCCCGAGGGTTCGCGCAGCCAGGCGGCCCGCCGCACGACGTGGGCGAGGGCGCGGACCGCCTCCTCGACCGTGCGGTACGTCGGCAGCATCTCCGGCCCGGCACCGGCCAGAATCGTTGCCACGATTGGCTTGTCGGCGCCTTCGGCGACCCGGCCAAGTGCGTCGGCGAAGGGGGCGAACAGTTCGGCCTCGGCGGTCATGGCGCCGGTGGGCAGTGGCGGGGCGACGGCGACGATGACGGCGTCGGCGTCCTCACTGTCCAATGTGGTCGCCACTGCGGCGGCAAGCTCGTCGGGGCCCGAACCCGGGCCGACCGAGGCGACCCGGCCGACGCTCAGCCCGGCCATCCGCACCCGGGCGCTCGCCAGGGCGGCCAGCGGGAAGGCGTTGCTGACCACGCCGATCCGGTCGCCGGCCGGAAGTGGCTGGCGGTCAAGGATCGCGGCCACATCGAACAGCTCCGGTACCGTGCCCACCTCGATGACGCCCGAGTGCGCGCGCAGGGCCTCCATCGCCGAGGTGTCCAGATTGGACCCCACGAGCCCGGTCTCCCCCGCGATCATGATGATCGGCTTGCGGCGGCCCACGGCGCGGGCGATCCTTGAAAACTTGCGCGGGTTGCCGAAGGTCTCAAGATACATGGCGATGACGCGGGTCTCCGGGTCGTCCGCCCAGAACTGCAGCAGGTCATTGCCGGAGACATCCGCCCGCCTGCCGACGCTGACGAATCCCGAGACTCCCAGCCCGCGCCGGTCCGCCTCGGCCAGCAGCTGCAACCCGAGCTGCCCCGACTGGCAGAACAGCGCGACCCGGCCCCGGCGCGGCAACCTCGGGGTCAGGGTGGCATTCACCGGAACCCACAAATCAGCGAGACCGAGGCTGCCCGGCCCGACCACCCGCATGCCCGCCGCCCTCGCCTTTGCCACCAGCTCGGTCCGGGCCGGCGGGTCAAGCTCGGTGACGACCAGAAGCCCATGCACCCCAACGGAAGCCGCGTCGGCCACCACGTCGTCGATGGCGCTTGGCGGCACCGCCACGACCGCCAGGTCCACCGGCTCCTCAAGGTGTCGCGTGACGTGGATCGGCCCCGGAAACCCGCTTGCCTGAAGGTGTTGCAGCAGCGCCGCGCCCACCCCGCGACCCGAACGGCTCGCGCCGTAGACCGCGATGCTCGCCGGGCGCATCAGCCGCGCCACCGAGCGCGCCTCCGTGCGATGCTCCCGATCCCATTGCACCGCAAGGGAACGCTCCGTCTGCGCCACCGGGAACACCAGGTGCACCACGCCGTCGGCGTAGCGCCGGTCCACCTCGTAACCGGCGTCGGCGAACACGTTGAGCATCGCCGCGTTCGCCGGCAGCACCTCGGCGACGAACCGCTCGATGCCCGCCTCGCGGGCCGCCGCGGCAAGATGCTCAAGCAGCACCGAACCGATGCCGCGGCCCTGGTACTCGTCGGCGACGACGAAGGCCACCTCGGCCTCGGGCGCGCCCTCGCCCAGCCGCTCGTAGCGCCCCACCGCGATCAGGTCCGCACCGACCGAGACGACCAGCGCCTCCCGGTCGTGGTGGTCGACTTTGACGAACCGCTCCAGGTCACGCGGTGGAATCCGGGGATAGGGCGAGAAGTACCGCAGGTAGCGGGTGCGTTCGGAGAACTTGGAGTGCATCACGACGACCGCGTCCGCGTCCTCCGGCGCGATCGGTCGCAGGTGGACGGTCGTGCCGTCGGAGAGCAGGACGTCGGGCATGCGTCTGCGTCCTCAGTCCCGCGCGTCTTGTGGGTCCAGGCCGAAGAAGGGGAACACGGCTTGCCTGGTGGCAAGGATCGACCGGTCCAGCGGATCACCGCTGACCCCCGGCTGCCACGGCTCGAACGCGATCGGGGCGTCGTCGGTCATCCGCAGCGGCACGTCCTCGTGCGGGAAACGCTTGTGCGCCAAGGCACGCCAGCCGGGCGGGGTGAGCGTTGCCGGGTTGAGCGGCTCGCCGGTGACCATCGCCAGCAGGTGCGTCCACGTCCTCGGGACCACCTGCATCAGGGCGTAACCCCCGCCGCCACTGGCAACCAGCTTGCCCCCGCACAGCTCGTCGGTGAGAGCCCGCACCGCGAGCTGCGCCGCCCGCTGGCCGTCGACGCTGAGCCGCAGGTTGGCCAACGGATCCCAGCGGTGGCTGTCGGCGCCGGCCTGCAACACCACCACCTCCGGCCTGAACGCGCGCAGCACGCTCGGTACCACGGCGTGGAAAGCCTTGAGCCAGCCCGAGTCGCCGGTGCCTGTGGGCAGCGCGACGTTCACCGCCGAGCCGGGCGCCTCCGGGCCACCGGTCTCCTGCGCGAAACCGGTGCCGGGGAACAGCGACAGCGGGCTCTCGTGCAGGCTGACCGTGAGCACCCGGGCGTCGTTGGCGAAGATCTCCTGTACCCCATCGCCGTGATGCACATCGATGTCTATGTAGGCGACCCGCTTGGCGCCCGACGCCAGCAGGTCGGCGATGGCCACCGCCGGGTCGTTGTAGACGCAGAACCCCGAGGCGCGGGCGGCCATCGCGTGGTGCAGCCCGCCGGAGACGTTCACCGCCCGCAGCGCCTCACCGCTCCACACGGCCCGGGCCGCGGCCAGGGTCGCCCCCGCCACCAGCGACGAGATCTCGTGCATGTGGTCGAAGACCGGGTTGTCCGGGGTGTTGAGGCCGTAGCCGCGGAAGAACGGGTCGTCCGGGGCCACCCGCACCGCGTCGAGGTAGTCCCGGCGGTGCACCCGCAGCAACTCCTCCTCGGTGGCCGGAGCGGGCGAGCGGACCGTGACGCCGGGACGGGACAGCACACCGAGCTCACGGGCGAGCGCGATGGTCAGCTCGACCCGCACCGGGTCGAGCGGGTGGTCCCCGAGGTCGTACCTGAGCAGCTCATCGCTCCACACCACCAGGCTTTTCACCGGTCCCCCAAGGCTATCGGCCGGCCGGGATCCGTGATCCACTCACTCCACGAGCCGGTGTAGAGGGCGGCGTCCTCGCGGCCCGCGTGGTGCAGGGCCATGACCGTGTGCGCGGCCGTGATGCCCGACCCGCAGTAGGCGCCGATCTCGCCGTCCGGCAGGTCTTTGAGAAGGCGCAACGTTCCGTCGGGGTTGACCAGATCTGCGTAGGGCAGGTTGCGTGCGCCCGGAATGTGCCCGGCGACCGGATCGATCGGCTCGGTCTCGCCGCGGAACCGCTCGGGTGTGCGCGCATCGAGCAGCACGCCCCGCTTGGCCAGGGCCGCCGCACCCTCGGCATCGAGGACTGGCATGCCACCCGGCTTGGCGACGAAGTCGCCCGGTCCGACGGTGGGCTCGTCCGTGCTCACCTCGCGGCCCTGCGCCTGCCAGGCCCTGAAGCCGCCGTCGAGCACGCGCACGTCGCGGTGCCCCGCCCAGCGCAGCGTCCACCAGGCACGCGCCGCCGCCATGCCGTCACCGTAGTCGTAGACCACCACGGGAGTGTCGTTGCGCACGCCTGCCGCCCGCATCGCCGCCTCAAGCACGGCCGGGTCGGGCAACGGATGCCTGCCCCCGGAACCGGGAGGTCCGCTGAACGCGTGCTCGAAGTCCACGAAGGTCGCACCGGGCAGGTGGCCCGCGCGATAATCCGGTCGGGCGGGCGGCCCGCCCAGCTTCCACCGCACGTCAAGCACGGTTGCCGTGGGTGTGATCTCTGAGATCTCTGCGGGAGCGATCAAAACGGCCACGGTATCTAGCCTGTCACATCAAAAGCTTGGTTCAGCGTTCACCTGCCGGTGGTGGTGATGTCAACCGGCCCGTCCTAGCGTCGCGATCGCTTCAGTACTGAGAGCGAGGCAGAAAATGACATTCGTCGACCCAGACGACGTAAGCAGCAACCCCTCCGGAAACCGGCCGTTCCAAGAGATTCTCACCGCGCGGGTATCCCGCCGCGGTGTGATGGTCGGCGGGACAGCACTTGCCGCGACCGGCTTTCTCGGCGCAGCCCCCGCTTCCGCCAACCACGGTCGCCGGCCCAAGCTCGGCTTCAAGAGCGTGCCGGTCAGCACCGCGGACGCGGTCGTGGTCCCCGAGGGTTACACCGTCGACGTGCTCATCCCGTGGGGTACGCCGATCCGCTCCGGCGGCCCGGCGTGGCGCAAAGACGGCTCCAACACCGCCGCCGAGCAGGCGGAGCAGATCGGCTTCAACCACGACGGCATGGCCTACTTTTCAAAGCGCAGCCTCCTGGCACTCAACCACGAGTACACCGACCCCTCCATGATCTACACGGACGGCGACGCCGTCATGACCAAGGAGAAGGTGGACAAAGCCCTAGCCGGCCACGGCGTGAGCATCGTCAAGGTGTCCAAAGTGGATGGCAAGTGGCGCCTTGTCGACTCCCGTTACAACCGCCGCATCACCGGCTCCACCCCGGTCACCTTCTCCGGCCCGGTCGGGGCGGGCCACCCGGCGCTGGCCGCCAACAACCCGGCCATGGGCACGCTGAACAACTGTTCCAGCGGGCCGACCCCGTGGGGGACCTACGTCACCTGCGAGGAAAACTGGAACCAGTACTTCGGCACCGAGGACGCCGCGTGGGCGCCCACGGCCGAACAATCGCGCTACGGCATCGGCCGGGCCGGTTCCCGGTGGCACCTTGTCGATCCGCGCTTCGACGTGGCCGTGAACCCCAAGGAGCTCAACCGGTTCGGCTGGGCCGTCGAGATCGACCCGGAGCGGCCGGAGTCCAAGCCGGTCAAGCGCACGGCGCTGGGCAGGTTCAAGCACGAGGGCATGACCTTCACCGAGGACCGCGGGCGGATCGTGGCGTATTCCGGTGACGACCAGGTCGGGGACTATGTCTACAAGTTCGTGGGCAACGGTCCGTGGCGGTGGCACCGCGCGGTGGGCCGCAGCCCGCTCGACCACGGAACCCTGTATGTGGCCAAGTTCAACGACGACGGTTCGGGCCAGTGGCTGCCGCTCGTGTTCGGGCACGGCCCGCTGACCGCCGCCAACGGCTGGGCCGACCAGGCCGATGTACTGCTGCGCACGCGCCTTGCCGCCGACGCCCTCGGCGCGACGCCGATGGACCGTCCGGAGTGGATCGCCGTACACCCGAAGACCGAGGAGGTCTTCGTCACGCTCACCAACGGCAACGGTGGCAGCGGCGACGCCAACCCGCGGGTGCCGAACCCGTTCGGCCACATCGTCAAGTGGCGCGAGCGCGGTGACACCCGGTTCGAGTGGGACATCTTCCTGCTCGCCGGCGACCCGCAGAAGGACACGTCAGTGGAGCTTGACGACAGCAACATGTTCGGCTCACCGGACGGGATCGGCTTCGACGCCGACGGCCGGCTGTGGATCCAGACCGACATCTCCAACTCGACCCAGAACCGCGGAAACTACGACCGCATCGGCAACAACCAGATGCTCGCCGCCGACCCGGAGACCGGCGAGGTCCGGCGCTTCCTGATCGGCCCGCGCGGCTGCGAGATCACCGGCCTGACGTTCGCCCCGGACGGGCGCACCATGTTCATCAACGTCCAGCACCCGGGCGAGGCGACAACGTTCTTCGGCACGCCCACACCGGCGAACCCAAGGGCGGTAAGCAACTGGCCCGACTTCGACCCGGCCGGACGCCCCCGCTCCGCGACCCTGGTGATCCGCCGCAAGGACGGCGGGGTGGTCGGCGGCTAGTACCTATCCGCCTTACGAATGTCGGCGGCGCTGGCAAGGGCCCAGATCACGAAGATGTCGAGCGCGATGACGACGATCGACCAGATCGGGTAGTACGGCAGGAAGAAGAAGTTGCTGATCGCCGAGAGGACGGCCAGCACGATTCCCACCGCCCGGGCCCAGCTGGCGCCGCTGAACAGGAAGAAGCCCGCGAGCACCATGACGATGCCAAGGATCAGGTGGATCCAGCCCCAGGCGCCGATGTCGAACTCGTAGATGTAGTTGGGTGCAAGGACGAAGAACTCGCCTTTGGCGATAGCGGCGATGCCCATGAAGATCTGCCAGATGCCGAGCATCAGCAGCATCGCGGCGGCGAAGATCATGCCGCCCTGTGCCCATGCCTGCTTGGCGCCGCCGGTCGAGGTAGTAGTGCTCATATGTGGTTTGTACGCCAATTTAGCGCCTTATGTGACTGTTTCCCAAGAGATGAGGAGGCCGGCCCTTTCCCGGCCGGTCTCCTCATCTGTGCGCACGATTGCCCCGCGCTAGCGTGTGCCGCCGCCCGCCTGCTCGCGGGCCTGCTGTGCGGCGCGGTCCGCCGCCGCCTTCACGTCCCGGTCGGCGGAGCTGCTGCCAGAATAGGGAGGCTGGCTCATGCGGTCCCCTGGCGCCTTCATCGTCGCGTCGGCCGTTCCCGTGTCGCGGGACCGCATCGTGCTCGCCACGGTGCGCCCCTCGCTCTCGGCCTTGTTGAGCATGCGCTCCCAGCGCTCGCGCATCGGATGGATCAGACCGCCGCCGACACCGACCACCAGGATGCCGCCGATGGTGGCGAGCGCCGTGATCAGGACCGGCATGGTCACGCTCATCGCGATGCCGATCTGGCTCAGCGCGGCGATCACGCCCAGCGCGATAATGACGACCTGTGCGGCCCGGCCCAGCATCTTGCCGTAGGAGAACTGGGAGAGCGCATTCTGCACGATGTCGAAGACGGCGTTGGCGATCGCGATCGCCACCACCATGATCACGGCGGCCACCAGCAGGCGCGGCAACCACGCGATAATCGTGCTGATCAGAGTGCTGACCGGGTTCGGGCCGAACACGTTGAACGCGATCTGGAAGGTGAACAGCAAAGCCGCGTAGTAGGCAACCTTGCCGACCAGGGCGCTCGGCTCGTAGCTGCCGGTCCACCTCCTTAAATGCGTCCGCTCGGCGAGCCGGTTGAAGCCCACCCGGGCAAGCAAACGGTCGACTACCCTGCCGATGATCCTCGATATGATCCAACCTATGATCAGGATCGCGAGGAATCCCAGCACTCTTAGCGACCAAGTGCCCAAAGAGTTGAGCATGTTCTGAAAGGTCTCGTTCACGGCCCCCTGCCCTTCCGGACGGATACCCCCTTACCCGGATTTTTCCGGACTTAGTTGATTTCTACCCCGAACAGCACGTCCGAAACAGCAGAACGCCTGATCAGGTCGGTTCCAGGCTGGATTGGGACTCGACGGGAAGGTCCGCGGGCCACCCCGGACCGGGAGCCATCCTCACCCGCCGCCGGAGGTTCTCCATGGACGCGGTCGCCGCGAGGCGGGCGTCGCGTCGGCAAGGGCACCGTCTTCCGGCGATTCGGTGACAAATCAGCGCTTGCCGTGGCTCTGTGATGACCCTGCTCGACGCCCGTGAGCGAGATTTGCCGCAGGCGATCCTGTCTGACCGGCACCGCTGGCACGATTACCCGCTCCGGCACCTCGACCTGGCCGGGAAGACCCGGACGCCAGCGCCCGCACCCCCGCTCGCCGTGCCCGCACCCCGCTCGCCGCACTCGCCGCGCCCGCAGATGCTCGCCGCACTCACCGCGCCCGCAGATGCTCGCCGCGCCCGCAGATGCTCGCCGCACTCGCCGCGCCCGGCCGTGCTCGGCGCACTCGCCGAAGAGCATTGCGGGCGTGCTGTCCGAGTTTGGGGGAAAAGCGACTTCGAGCGTCGGTGCTGGGAGTCTGCGTGGAATACGCGCGGCGATTTGTAGCTTGATTGCCCTAGACGGCGGTGACGGTTTTTGTCACACCTGCCGAATAGAATTGCCGCCAGTCGCCGCCGCCAGCCGCAGCCGCGCGCCGCTCTGAGAGGGACCGCCGAGATGTCACACGACCTCATCGACACCACCGAGATGTATTTGCGCACCATCCTCGAGCTCGAGGAGGAGGGCGTCCCCCCGCTGCGTGCCCGTATAGCCGAGCGGCTGCACCAGAGCGGCCCCACGGTCAGCCAGACGGTGGCCCGCATGGAGCGCGACGGCCTGGTCACCGTGATCGAGACCGACCGCCACCTTGAGCTGACCCAGGACGGCCGCGCCCACGCCGTCGCCGTCATGCGCAAGCACCGGCTGGCCGAGCTGCTTCTGGTCAACGTGATCGGCATGCCCTATGAGGAGGCGCACGAGGAGGCCTGCCGCTGGGAGCACGTGATGAGCGACGCCGTGGAGAAGCGGGTTTACGAGCTGCTCAACAGGCCCACCCGCTCGCCCTACGGCAACCCGATCCCCGGCCTTGACGCCCTCGACGTCGCCGTCTCCGGCACCGCCGCCACCAACGGCCCCGCCGAGCGCAACCTCGCCTTCCCCGGCCTGTCCGGCAGTGTCGTGGTCCGGCGCATCTGCGAGAGCGTCCAGACCGACGCCGAGGTCCTGCGCCAGCTCCACGCCGCCGGCATCGACCCCGGCACCACCGTCACCGTCGCCCAGGAGCGTGACGGCGTCCGCATCGACCAGGGCAGCGGCCAAATCCGCCTCCCCCGCGAGGTCGCCTCACGCGTATTCGTAACCGCCCGCTGACACGTCCCTCCCCACCGGACACCCCGCGCGACGCCCGCCCGGACACCCCGCGCGACGCCCGCCCGGACACCCCGCGCGACGCCCGCCCGGACACCCCGCGCGACGCCCGCCCGGACACCCCGCGCGACGCCCGCCCGGACACCCCGCGTGACGCCCACTCGCTATCAGACGCCCGTGCCGGTGTCACGGGGGCGTTAGCGGGAGTGGTCGCTGGGCCACAACAGGTTCAGGGTGACACCGATGAGGGCGGCGACGGTCATGCCTATCGCGACGGTCTGCCCCAACCCACCGGCCAGGTCGTCGATGATCAGGCCGTACACCAGCCCAACCGCGACGCTTGCCAGAAGGCCCAATCCAAGAACGGTCAAGGTAAGCCGCACGGCCGAGTTCAATGCTCGTTTCGTGTCTTCAGCCATGCGTTCTGGGTACCCATCGGCTTCAGCTATTAGACTTGTCGATGCGCCGAGGATCGGCCGGGCGAAGCCGCCACCCTGATGGTTTATAGGGGCTGCGGGGCAGCCGGACTCGGGATGCGACCGGTGCGGGCCACCCGCTGTGGCCCGCATCCAAATCGTTTGGAGCGGAAATGACCGTCATGATCGGAACGAATGGGGCGGAGCTGTGCGCGGAGGCGTTCGGTGATCGGGGCGATCCCGCGATCCTGCTGATCCACGGCGGGGCCGCGTCGATGGACTGGTGGGATGACGCGTTCTGCGAGCAGCTTGCGGGCGGCGGGCGGTTCGTCATCCGGTACGACCATCGGGACACGGGACAGTCGACGTCGTACCCGCCGGGCAAGCCGGGATACAACGGCATGGACCTGACCCACGACGCCTTCGCCGTCCTCGACGGGCTGGGAGTCGACCGCGCACACATCGTTGGCCTGTCGATGGGCGGCGGCATCGCGCAGGAGCTGGTCACCCTGCGCCCCGACCGGGTCCTGACGTTGACGTTCATAGCGACCAGCCCGATCGGCCTGCCCGAGCCTCGCGAGCTTCCGCCTCCGCGGGTAAAGGCCAGTGTGCCGAACCCGGACTGGCACGATCGGGAGGCGGTCATCCGATTCTTCACCGACACCGAGCGGCTGTATTCGGGGTCGATCCCGGTGGACGAGGAGCGGATCCGCACCATCGCCGGCCGGATGTTCGACCGGAGCGGCGACGTGGAGGCGAGCCAGACCAACCATTGGGGGATAGAGGAAGGCGAGCCGATCCAGGTGAACCTCGGCGAGATCTCCGTGCCGGTGCTTGTGCTGCACGGCACGGAGGATCCACTTTTCCCGCTGCCTCACGGCGAGGCACTGGCGGCTGCGATCCCGGGCGCTGTATTGGTACCCATAGAAAAAATGGGTCATCAAACACCGCCGCCGCAGGTGTGGCCGATCGTCATCGAGGCGATTCTGCGGCACACCTCGTGAAGTCGGCGATCCAGTTGGTTTCCCACGTTTCGCCGCCGTCGGTGGAGAATGCCTGCTCCCAGCGGGCGGTGTCGGCGGACAGGCTCAGCCACATGTAGCGGCACCGGATCGGCACCCCCTGGTACACCTCATCCGCTGTGAAGATCCCGCGCCCGTCGTCGCCGAAGCGGCCGACGACCGGCGGCAGGCTCAACCCGGTGCGGCTGCTCGCCCAGTAGATCGACCACGTGTCGGTGGCGGCATCATAGAGGCGGAGCGTGACGCCGCCGAAGCCCTCAGTGGGGAAGGTTATCTCGTCGATGTTGGCCTTGCCGTCGAGCGCGTTCCAGTCCCGCAGCACGCCCTCGAACTCGTACCAGTCGTCGCTGCCTTTGAACACCTCGCGCAGCCGCCGCTGCTTGGAGGTCCACTCGCCGACTAGGAAGTCAAAGTTGTTGTTTTTCGCCATGGCCGCAAGCTAGCGCCGGTCCGCTGACACCTTCTGTCAGCGGACCGTTCCGCTAATCCTTCTGCCAGCGGACCGTTCCGCGAATGGCCCAAGCGCGGGCGGTCAGCCGGATCCCGCCGTCGGCGCTGGCGGGAAGCCGCTCCCGCAACGCCTCCCCGAGCCGGGCGCGGGCCGGTTCGGGCAGGGACATGGTGTACGCCGGTGCCGGGCCCTGCCCGCCAAGGAAAGGCGTCCAGTAGTCGTCAAAATCCTTGAACAGCGTGGGAATCTCGATCGCCTGGACGCTCACACCGTCCATTCCGGACCAGAGTTCGCCCAGCCACTCCGGGCGCCACTTGGCGAACCGCCGCCGCTCGTCGACGGTCTCCGGGTCGAGTGCCACGGCCGCCTCCCAAAAGTGGGACATCATCTCCATACCGTCGGCATAATCCCAGACATACGCCGCGACAACGCCTCCCGGCCGCGCCACCCGCCCGAACTCGGCGACCGCACGGACCGGATCCGGCACGAAGTTCAGCGCGAGTCCACTCACGACAGCATCAAACCCATTGTCCGGCAAGGGAAGTTCCCGGGCATCGCCGGTGTGGAAAGTGACGCCCGGATTGCGGGAACGCGCGATGTCGAGGAAACCGGTGGACGGGTCCACGCCCACCACCTCCGCCGGCTCGGCACTACTCAGGACCGTCTCGGTCAGCGCCCCTGTCCCGCAGCCGACGTCAAGCCACCGCGAGCCCGGCGCAACCCGCAGCCAGCGCACGAACTGCGCCGCCACCAGCCGGCTCCACCGCCCGACGTAGCCCTCGTACGCCTCGCCGACCGCCCACATGGGCTCAGGCTAAGGATTTGCCACCATAAGAACAATCAAGAATGCGACCATCCAGGGTACCGATCGCCAGCCGGCCTGAGCCCACATACGTCAGGGACATCGGCACGACCGGATGACCGCCGACCCTCAGCCGCTGCCGGCCGTGCACGGTGCCGTCCGCGGCCCGCAGCGCGACCAGCTCCCCGTTGTTGAACGTGACGTAGACAAGCTCGGAGTCCCCGTCGACGTCGACCGCCGTGGCCTGGTGATCGGCGGCGAAGACCCATTGCGCCTCACCGCTCGGGAACGCCCGGCGGACCACGAAGGCGTTGCCCGGCAATAATCCGGCGCCGTTGTGCACCGCGCCGGAATGCACCAGCGCCGGTCCTCTCGCATCCTCCAGGTACACCCCGCTGCCCCCGAAAAGGTGACCGCCGCGGTGTCCGTCCCACTCCAACGGGAACAGCCTGCGAACCCGCCGCTGCCGCCCATCGAGCGCGACCACCCACTTATCCCGCCACGGCTCGTCCGGATTCCCTTGCAGGAACAGCAGTTGTGGACTGTGGCGGATGTCGAAAAAATGGTTGAACAGGTCGTACCCTCCAACCTGGACGGTGCCGCCGTGAGTCCCCTCAGGGGTCAGGAGATGGATCATCCCCGTCCCCGCGCGGGCGTCATGCGCGGTGTCACGAAACGAGACCCAGCCGTCCACGCTCGACGCCATGACGGCGGGAAAGAACAGCTCGAACGTCACCGGAGCCACACCGGCCTCCAGATCGACCTCCTTCATAATCGTAGTCTCGTAGGTGCGGGTCGACGTCAACGCCAGCGCCGTCCGGCCATCCGGCAGAACCCTTATCTGGCAACCGGTTCCCTCGGCGGGTATCCGCCACAGCGGCTCCGCGGACGACCGGCTCCAGCACTCGAGGGCCACCCCGTCCAGGCCGGCGAGAATCCGGCCGTCCGGAAGTGCATGCAACGCCCACACCGCCTGCCTCGACAAGGGCCGGGACGTGGCTATTTGGCCCCCCGGTGTTTCGTCGTGCACCGGCTTTTCGTCGTCGTAGGGCGCCTTCAACATCCGCTCGGTGGCACGGTCCCAGTCGTCGCGGCGGACGGAGCAGGCGACGGAGGTGGTACCAGCCTCCTCCGCCGCCTCGTCGTCACGCACGGCCAGCACGAGGTCAAGCGTCTCGTCGTCACGCCACGAAACCCGGCGCACCTCGCGCGGGTACTCCAGCACCGACACCATGGAGTCGGCGGTCAAATCCAGGATGAGCAGCTCACCGTCGTACATCCAGCCGCCGTCGTACGAGCCGGCCCCGATCGCGACCAACGGCAGCGACGGATGGAACGAGATCGCGTTGACCGGCCAGCGGACCGTGAACAGACTCAGGCAGGTGAGGTCGGCTGCCCGGTAGATGCCGATCGGAAACCATCCCGGGTTCGGCCTTGACCGGCGGGACACATCGTGGCCATGCCACTGCGGCAGGCGGAACGCACCGGCCGCCACGATGAGCGTGCCGTCGCCCGACTCCGCCATGGCGCCCCGCCATCCGAGCTCGCAGAACGGGCCGCCGCCCAACACCCGGTCCACATTCACCACCGGCGCACTGTCTATCGACACGATGACTGATTCTCCACGTTCTATGGAGTCACGGCTCGTCGACAGCCTCCGGAATCTGCTGAGCCACAGGGGTCGCCGGATCGCGCCAGGTGGGTCCCGGTTCTCCTCGCCTGACTTGGATCACGCCCGGCTGCAGGTCGTCGAAGTCCTCCTCGACCCTGTACCCGGCCGACTCCAGGATCGTCGCCACCGCCTTGGCGATCGCGAACTGCACGGTTCCGGAATGCCGGATAGCCGGATGCATCTCCGACCCGTCCGCCCGGTACGCGCCCACCTCCATGGCGTTGACGGCGGCATCGCGCAGGGCTTCGCTTGTCGCCCAACCCACCCACAGGACCTGATCCGTCTCGGCCTCGTAGATCGACAGGCCTCCCGCGGCGTGTCGATCGTCGTCATCGTGCCCTCGTCCGCCGGATCCGAGTGGCAGCACCGGAAGGCCGGCGGCGACCAGCTCGTCCCTGACGGCTGCGGCTAGTGGCAACTCAGGCACATGACAATCGTGGACCCCACACCGGCCAGCCGGAAGGGGAGCCGGCCCATGGCCCGCTCCCCTTCCGTTTCTCCGTCACAACCTCTTCCGGATCCCCCGCCAGCCTTACGCCTCCCCGCCAGCCTTACGCCTCCCCGCCAGCCTTTCGCCTCCGGTCGGCCTTCGGCCCTTCAGCTCAGTCCGCTCAGCTGCAGCCGCTCGTCGAACCGCACCCTTCGCACACATAGCAGCTGCCCGCTGGCCGCATCTTGGTGCCGCAGGTGTAGCACAGCGGCGCGTCGGAGGCTTTGCCGGTCAAGGCTTCCAGCGCCTCGGTCGACGACCCGACGTGCTCCACCACCACCGGCTGCGGTGACAATGGCGCAGCTGTCAGCGCGGCCTGCGGCGGGGCATACTCGATCCCGTTCTCTTCGGCTTCCAGCCGTGCGGCCCGCTCGCTCGCGGTGAAGACGCCGAGTTCGGCGCGCTGCTCGTAGGGCAGGAAGTCCAGGGCCAGGCGGCGGAAGATGTAGTCCATCACCGACTGGGCGATGCGGATGTCCGGGTCGTCGGTCATGCCGGCCGGCTCGAACTTCATGTTCATGAACTTCTCGACGTACGTGCGCAGTGGCACGCCGTACTGCAGGGCGACGGAGACCGCGATGGAGAAGGCGTCCATCACCCCGGCCAGGGTGGAACCCTGCTTGCCGAGTTTGAGGAAGACCTCGCCCAGGCCGTCGTCGGGGTAGGACGACGCGGTCAGGTATCCCTCGGCGTCGCCGACGGCGAACGACACCGTCTGGGACGGGCGCTTCTTGGGCAGCCGCTTGCGGATCGGCTTGTACTCCACCACTTTTTCGACCGCCGGGGCGGGCGCGGCCGGGGCCTCCTTCTTGGCGATGCTGAGCGGCTGGCCAACCTTGCAGTTGTCGCGGTAGATGGCCAGGGCCTTGAGGCCGAGCCGCCATCCGTCGTAGTACATCTTCTCGACGTCCTCGACCGTTGCCGACTCGGGCATGTTGACGGTCTTGGAGATGGCGCCGCTGATGAACGGCTGGACGGCGGCCATCATCAGCACGTGGCCCATGGGTGCGATGGCCCGCTCGCCCATGGCGCAGTCGAAGACGGCGTAGTGCTCCGGCTTCAATCCGGGTGCGTCGACGACGTGGCCGTGGGTGGCGATGTGCTCGCTGATCGCCTCGATCTGCTCCTGCTGGTACCCCAAATTCTGCAAAGCCCTCGGAACAGTCTGGTTGACGATCTGCATCGACCCGCCGCCGACCAGTTTCTTGAACTTGACCAGTGCCAGGTCAGGCTCGATGCCGGTGGTGTCGCAATCCATCATGAAACCTATGGTGCCGGTCGGCGCCAATACACTGGCCTGCGAGTTGCGCCAGCCCTGCCGCTCGCCGAGCTCGTTGCCGAGCTCCCACTCCGCCACCGCCGCGTCCGCGACGGGGCTGGAGGGCAGGACGCGGGCGGCCTCGGCGTGCTTCTGCATGACTCGCTTGTGCGGCAACGCATTGCGCGCGTACCCGTCGTACGCTCCCACGACCCCGGCCAGCTCGGCCGAGCGCCTGTAAGCCACCCCGCTCATCAGCGCGGAGATCGACGCCGCCACCGCCCGCCCGGCATCGGAGTCGTACGGCAGGCCGGACGCCATGAGCAGGGCGCCCAGGTTGGCGTAGCCGATGCCTAGCTGCCGGTATGCCCGGGTGTTCTCGGTGATCTTCTTGGTTGGGAAGTCGGCGAAGCAGATGGAGATGTCCATCGAGGTGATGACCAGCTCGACCGACCTGGTGAACTGCTCGACGTCGAATGTCGCGTCAGACCTGAGGAACTTCAACAGGTTCAGCGACGCCAGGTTGCACGAGGTGTCGTCGAGGTGCAGGTACTCCGAGCAGTTCCGGACCACCACACCGTTGGCCACGTACGAGTGGTTGCGCGGCTCGGAGAGGTTGTACGTGGTCTCGAACCCATCGAACTCGGCGCTGACCAGACGGACCGTCTGATCGGTCTGGTAGAACCGGTGCTCCGACAGCCAGGACGAGAGCCGTTCGGCCTTCGCGGGATGGCTGAACCCGACCGACGAGGCGAATGCCGGGATGTTGCTGCCACTGATCCGCAGGTCGTAAAGCTGGCCGCCGGTGTAGTGGCGTGACTCGCCACGGATGGTCGTGTACTTGAAGGTGGTGTCACCCTCCTTACGCGTCTTGTAGATCCGGCTGCCCACCCCGAATGCGCTCAGCATCCGCTGGACGTCGCGCAGCAGTTCGATGGAGACCGAGCCAAGCCCGACATACCGGGTGCTGTTCCCGGTGATGTCCGCGGCGCAGCCGTCCGCGTCGAACAGACCGCGCAGGAAGCTGGCTTGAACCTCAACCGGCGCCTCGAAAACGGCGTGGGGCACTCGCTTGTCAGCGGCCTTGCCCGCGGTGGTGCCCAGCCCGGCGAGGAACTCGACCAGCGCCGTCCGGCCCGTCCGCAGCTGTACCGTCCCATTTGGTTGCTGGGACGGCTTGGCGACGATGCCTGTGATCTCGGCGAGCACCTTCTGGTGCTCGGCCAGGAAGGCCGCCGCGTCATCGGCGTTGTAGACCCAGGTGGCGTTGTCGTTGTTTCCGCGCACGCCCTCGACGCCCCGCCGCAGCGAGCCGTCGCCGACGAGCCAGCCCAGCATGTGGGCGAACTCGTCGCTCCACTTCTCCGGAAGCCTGGTCTCGCGCTGCCACTTCGTCGGAACCACCTGTCCGGGCTGAACCGCGGTGCCGGGTCGCAGGCTGAACTCCCGCGATGCGGCGGTGGCGGGCGTGGGCAGGTCGAGGGCGAGGACCCGGTCGGTGGCCGCGAGATCCTTGGCCTCCACGTAGTCGCGGTTGGTCGTCCAGATCCGGTGACCCGGCGTGCAGCGCAGCACCATCCCGTTGCTGAACTCGAGGCGCAGGATCTCGTTGACCCCGGTGACCATGTACGCCTCGGGCGTGGTCAGCTCCATCCGGTGCGCCGGGGTTTCCGGGTTGGTCGCGTCGTGCGTGTACACACCGAAGGACTCGCCCTGCTGCGCCCGTGCGATCAGCGCGTCGAAGCGGATGAGGCCCTTGTCCGTGTGGACAACCGTGTCCGCGGTGAAGCATGGGTTGGACGCGGTGATCCGCCCTGTCTCCGAGCAGGTGTGCCAGTCGTTGATGGTGTCGTCGTACTGGATGCCCGGGTCGGCGCACTCCCACGCCGCCTGCGCCATCTGCCGGAAAAGCGCCTGCGCGTCAACGGTTTTGATGACCGAACCATCGAGCCGGCCGAGCAGTTCGAAGGGCTTGCCGTCCTGGACGGCGTGCATGAACTCGTCGGTCACGCGCACCGAGTTGTTGGCGTTCTGGTACTGGACGCTGACGATGTCGTGCCCGCCGAGGTCCATGTCGAACCCGGCGTCGCGCAGCGCACGGATCTTGTCCTCCTCGCGCGCCTTGGTGTCGATGAAGTCTTCGACGTCAGGGTGGTCGACGTCGAGGATGACCATCTTGGCCGCTCGCCTCGTCGCGCCACCTGACTTGATCGTCCCCGCGCTCGCGTCAGCGCCGCGCATGAAACTCACGGGCCCGGAAGCCGTCCCCCCGGAAGAAAGCAGTTCCTTGCTTGAGCGGATCCTGGAAAGGTTGATCCCGGAGCCCGATCCTCCCTTGAAGATGAGCCCCTCTTCCTTGTACCAGTCCATGATCGAGTCGACCGAGTCCTCGACCGACAGGATGAAGCAGTTGTGCACGCGCAGGTTGCCGGCGAGGAACTCGCCCGACTCGGTCTGGATGTCGTAGACCTCCATCGGCCCGAGCGGCTCGATCCGTGCGATCTCCAGGCGCTTGGTCGCCGCCGCCGGAAGGCCGGGCAGATCGAAGCTGGCCTCGAGTTCGGCGGTTTTGACCGGGTCGATGAAGCCGATCTCGTCGGCGAAGATCCGGCGGTCGCCCGCGGTCTGGATCCGTACGCTCCAGCAGCCGAGCCGGTCCGGACGGGCGTCGGGCTTGAAGCCGACGCTGGCGAATATCCCGAAGCGCAGCAACAACGACTGCATGCCCCGGACTAGTTTTTCGGAAACCAGGTCGGCCGCCACCAAGGTGGAACGCTCACGCTGCGAGACATAACCCTCGGCCTGGAAGATGCTGCGCAGGTAGGCCGCGACGACGGGAAGCGGTGCGGTGAACAGCGAGGCCGGAACCTCCATGTCGACGCCGCGGGCGCGAAGGCCCCACCGCTCGACGAAGTCTCCCACCACCGTTTCGCCGTCGATCCGGGTCCGCCGGCAGTCCAGGGTCTGATCCTGCGTCGCGACCTTCCGCTCGTGCCGGTGTGCGCCCGGGAACACCACGTCGAGCGCTCGCGTGACCCAGCGCAGTTCGGAGTCGTTGACCGTCATCGCTTCGATGGTCAGCGAGCGGTTGGTGCCGTGGTCGTACTGTCCCACGAAGCCGTCGGATTGCAGCCAGCCGGCCAGGGTCGCCTCGGCGTGCTCCTTCAGCTCGATAGCGGCTTCCCCGTACGCCTCGCGCCGGTGCCATTCGAGCTGGTCGCCGGGGCGCAGCGTGCCCGCTTCGACGAAGGCTCCGGTCCCCTGTCCGGTCGCCTTCCACACCAGGTGATCGGCGGTGACCTCCAGTGTGTAGCCGGCCTTGGTGTGCAGGCGGAAGACGTCCTTCACCCCGTTGGCCTTTACCGCCACAATCTTGGTGAGTCCTTGGGCGTCATACACTTTGGCGCCGACAGCGTTCCGCTCGACCAACTCGCCGATGGGGACCAGGCCGGCAGGGGTACTCACCAGCGCGCTGTATGGCATGCACGCGCTGACCTGCTGCGGCGAGGCCGTGCCCACGTTGAACCAGACCGGCGAGTTGAAGCTGAAGACCTGGTGCAGCAGCATCCATGCCAGCTCGTGCTCGAAGACTTCAGCGTCCTGTTCCGTCGCGAAGTAGCCGAACTCCTCGCCCGCTGAGCGATACTTGCCGACCACGCGACCGATGAGCTGCTTGAGGCTCCATTCCCGCTCGGGCGTCCCCACGGCCCCGCGGAAGTACTTGGTGGTCACGATGTTGGTGGCGTTGACGCTCCAGAAGTCGGGGAACTCGACGCCTTTCTGCTCGAAGTTGATGGATCCGTCGCGCCAGTTGGTCATCACGACGTCGCGGCGTTCCCACGTGACCTCGTCGAACGGGTGCGCGCCCGCGGTTGTCCAGACGCGCTCGATCTTCAGGCCGCTGCCGGTGCCGGCGGTGTCGCGCTGGGTCGCGCTCTCCCCCATCTGCCCTGCCCCCTTATTTGTCAACCTTTTCGATGGTTTCTTCGTCTTTTGCCTTGCGCAGCAGCTCGATCTCACGGATGAAGTCGTCTGCCGACTGGAAGTCCTGATAGACGCTGGCGAAGCGCAGATATGCCACCTCGTCCAGCTCCCGCAGCGGTCCGAGGATGGCTAGGCCGACCTCCTGGCTGGGCACCTCTGCCGCGCCCCGCGCCCTTACCGCCTCCTCGACGCGCTGAGCCAGCAGGGCGATCGAGTCCTCGGCGACCTGGCGGCCCTGGCATGCCTTGCGCACCCCGTTCATGATCTTGCCGCGGCTGAACGGTTCGGTGACGCCGCTGCGCTTGACGACGGCTAGCACCGCCTCCTCGACCGTGGTGAAGCGCTTGCCGCACTCCGGGCAATGGCGCCTGCGGCGGATCAGCGCGCCGTCCTCCGCCTCGCGGGAGTCGACCACGCGCGAGTCCGGATGGCGGCAATATGGGCATCGCACGACGCATCACCCTCCCATCAGCGTGGCTGCTCAGTGACTACCTAAAGTGATGGCCTGACCGCGCTAACCCCAATCTATAGAGTCTGAACGCCGATCGACCACAAGATGTAGTGGATTGACAGTAAGCCTCCACCAACGATCAAGCAAGTCGCGACACGGCGTGTTGCGCATCTCAGTTTTTCGAACGTGGGTACTATTGTCCGCATGGGCCCCGGAAAATCCCGCGTCGTACAGATGTTTGAAAGTTGCCTCGTGTCCGGTTAACATCATCGCGTCACGACATGCGAATGGGAGTCTGCGATGTCCCCACATGAGCGAGCGCGGCCCGGGTTCAAGAACAGCCGTCCTCCCGCCGCGCCCTCCGGCGCGGGCCCGATGCGATCGGTTGCTTCGACCGGCGCACCCTCGGCGTCGGATCTGGCTGAGTCGGACCTGAGCAACCGCCAGCGCCGGATCCTCACCGTCATCCGCGAGTGGGTGGAGCAAAATGGTTACCCCCCAACGGTTCGCGAGATCGGTGACGCGGTCGGCCTGGTGTCCCCGTCGTCCGTGGCGTACCAGCTGAAGGAGCTCGAAAAAAAGGGCTTCCTGCGGCGCGACCCGGCTCGTCCCCGCGCGGTCGACGTCCGCAGTCTCGACGATGACGAGGCCAGCCGCGCCGCCCGTCCCACCCCGGCCTACGTGCCGCTGCTGGGCCGGATCGCCGCCGGTGGCCCGATCCTCGCCGAGGAGCACGTCGAGGAGGTGCTGCCGCTGCCGCGCGAGCTTGTCGGCCAGGGCACGCTCTTCTCCCTCCAGGTCAAGGGTGACTCGATGATCGAGGCGGCGATCTGCGACGGCGACATCGTCGTCGTGCGCCAGCAACCCACCGCCGAAAACGGCGACATCGTCGCCGCGATGATCGACGGCGAGGCCACGGTCAAGGTGTATCGCCTGCGCGGCGGCCATGTGCAGCTGGTGCCGCGCAACACGGCATACCAGCCGATCCCCGGCGATCAGGCCACCATCCTGGGCAAGGTCGTCGCGGTAATGCGCAGGGTTTAAACAAAGACATTTTTATATATTTACGCAGGTCCGTCGGGCTACTCGCCGTATCTCCCGGCGACCAGACCTCCGTGCGTGATTACATACGACCGATGCTCATTCGGAAGTGGGGAACAGCGGTTGGTGTGCCGCCCATGTGCGGGCGACGTTGACCCTTGCCACCCGGGCGAATGACACCAGCGTCACCGCGGCGGCGGCAACCCCCGCCGCCGCGAGCACCACGGCGCCGCCGCCCAGCAGGTATCCGAGCAGAACCCCGATCACACCGGCGATGACGGCGGTCAGGACACCGACCACGGCCGGGGTCGCGGACAGCAGGTGGGGCCAGCGCCGCTGACCGGGCGGCAGCGCCATCGTGACCGACAGGCCGGGCATGTCGTCGTGGGCGCTCATCACGAAGTGCGGCTCCAGATCCGGGGCCATCCTCAGGTACGCCGCCCGGATGCGGTTCATGCCCAGAACACACTGGAACTCGTGATAATTGGCGGCACCCAACCGCAGGTAGGTGGCGATCCCGAGGAGGAAGACGACGGGCAGGACGGCCAGGGCGCACCATGCGAAGGTCCGGCCGAAGCCGAATCCCTGTGCCAGCAACGCCAGCGTGACGACCGAACCGCTCACCGCGGTCAGGAACATGCCGGCTCGGCTGAACGACTCGTTCCACGCCAGGGATCGGGAGGCGAGCAGGCTCCAGTGTTCGGTGGCGAGTATCTGTAGCCGTGCCGCTTGCGGATCCACGCCCGGATTCTACCGGTATGGGCCGTATCCCTGGTCGTGGTAGCCCTGGTTGTTGGGCGGGTACCCGCCCTGGTCGGGTGGGCCGTAACCGTCCTGCTGCCCGTACTGCTGCTGCTGTTGGTCCGGGTAGTAGGGCTGCTCACCGTAGCCGTACTGCTGCTGCGGCTGCTGTTGCTGCGGCTGCCCGTAGACGTTGCCGCCGCCCTGGGGCGGACCCGCGGACCCGCCGTAAACGTTGCCCTGCCCGCCGCCGTAGACGTTGCCCTGCGGTTGCGGGTTGCCGTACACGTTGCCGCGCGGCGGGGGCGGAGGCTGGTCGGGGTAGCCGTACGCCGGATCCTGGTACCCATACCCCTGGTCGTAGTAGTCGTCGCCGTCGCGCATGCGCTCGTCGTACTCGTCCTCTTCCTCCTCGGCGCGCCTGCGGCGCTTGCGGGAGCGGCTGATGCCGACGATGCCGGCGACGACGAGCAGCAGCCCGAACACGCCGATCGATCCGATCAGCATGTACAGCCGGGAGGTGCTGGAGATGAGCTCGGACCACCAGGCCTTGCCGGGGCCGGCCGGCGGTGCGGCGGCCGCCGCGGGCGAGGGCGGGTTGGGGTCCTCCGCGTTTGGCGTGTAGCTCAGCAACTCGGGCTTGATCTTCGTGGTGTTCTCGAACGATCCGACGTCGGAGATGGTCAGGAACTTGCCGTCGGCGCCGTAGGCGATCGCCTCGCCCCACGGCTCCTGCGGCAGCGCCGTGATTTTGGGCTTGCCGGTGGTGATCGCCTTGACGATGTCGCCGTCGGCCATGGCGTACTCGAACGCGTCCGCATACGTGCGGACCACGACCTTGGTGCGGTCGGGTGAGACCGCGGCGCCGGTGACGGCGGCGCGCCCGACGGCGTTCAGCGGGTTTTCCGTGTTCGTCTTGGGAAGGGTCATCTTTCCGGCCTGCTTCATCGGCACGCCGTTGCTGCTGCCCTCCTGCAGCGGGCCGGTCGGTACGAACAGCAGGCCCTCGGTCTTGGTGATGATGATTGGCAGCCCGTCGGCCCCCATGACCATCGCCTCGGCGTCGTGCTTCTTGCCGTCCGGATAGGCCAGCCGGTACGGACCCGTGATCTTGTCGTTGGCGAGCTTCCACAGGGCCACGTGGGGCCGAACCGCGTCGTTGTCGCCGATATCGGCGATCCAAAGGGTGCCCTGCGCATCGACGGCCATATCTTCGGGATCGGAGGGCCTTGACGGGTACCCGATAGCATTCCCCGCCACCGCACAGGTCTGCGGGTTGAGCTTGAAAACCTTGCGCCGCGTCTCCGTGGAGGTCGAGTCATTGACCGCGTAGAGCGTGCCGTTGGACAGCGCTATCCCCGAGATCTCCAGCGCGTTGCGGTCGGAAACGGTGCAAATCTTGGTGCCGGGTGTGGCGGCGGGGCCGGACGGTTGGGCGGAAGGCTGGGCCACGGGCGCCGCTGCGGTCGCCAAAGCGGGCGCCCCGCTCAGCAAGGCACCCGCCAGCGCAACCAAAGTTATACGTAGACCCGTTACCCGCATCGGCACAGTCTGACATACCCGCACCCGCAACTGCTTCCTCCGAGCGTCCTGCGGTTATACGGACCACTCCTGCTCGGTTATCCGGTATTTGACCAGCTCAGCGGCGAGGTCGGCGCTGACGCGGGCACGTACCTGGGTGCCTCCCGGGGCGTGGCTTGACGCGAGTACCTCGCCGGTGCGGTGGATGCGGTCGACCAGCTCGCCGCGGTCGTACGGGATCCGCACCGACAGTTCGATGGCCGGCTTGGGCAGCCGCCCCTCGACCGCCTCGCGCAGCTCGTCAAGGCCGGCGCCGGTGTGCGCCGAAACGAATATCGCGTCGGGCCAGTCGTGTTTCAGACGGAGCAGCGTCTCCTGCGACGCGGCATCAACCTTGTTTACTACCAATAGTTCCGGCAGGCGGTCGGCGCCCACCTCGGCGAGCACCTCGCGTACCGCCCGCACCTGCTCCTCCGGGTCGGGGTGGGCGCCGTCGACCACGTGCAGCACGAGGTCGGCGTCGGCCACCTCCTCCAGGGTGGAGCGGAACGCCTCGACCAGCTGGTGCGGCAGGTGCCGCACGAAGCCGACCGTGTCCGACAGGGTGAACTCGCGCCCGTCCCTTGTCGTGACCCGCCGTGTCGTGGTGTCAAGGGTCGCGAACAGCGCGTCCTCGACCAGGACCCCCGCACCGGTCAGCCGGTTCAGCAGGCTGGACTTGCCGGCGTTGGTGTATCCGGCGATCGCCACCGCGGGCACGGCGCGACGCTGCCGCCTTGCCCGCTTGGTGTCGCGGACCGTCTTCATGCCCTTGATGTCCTGCTTGAGCTTGGCTATCCGGGTGCGGATGCGGCGGCGGTCGGTTTCGAGCTTGGTCTCACCGGGGCCGCGCAGGCCCACGCCGCCCGAGCCGCTGGCCGATCCACCGGCCTGCCGGGACAGCGCCTCACCCCAACCACGCAGCCTCGGCACGAGGTACTGCAGCTGGGCCAGCTCGACCTGCGCCTTGCCCTCCTTGCTCTTGGCGTGCTGGGCGAAGATGTCAAGGATCAGCGCGGTCCGGTCGATGACCTTGACCTTTGTCTTCTCCTCAAGGTTGCGCAGCTGGCTCGGGCTCAGCTCGCCGTCGCAGATGACGGTGTCCGCCCCGTTTGACTGCACCGCGGCGCGCAGCTCGTCGACCTTGCCGCGGCCGATGAAGGTGGCCGCGTCCGGGTTCTGGCGCCGCTGGATGAGCCCTTCGAGCACCTCCGAACCGGCCGTCTCGGCCAGGGCGGCGAGTTCGGCCAGGGAGTTCTCGGCGTCGGCTATGGTGCCGGAGGTCCAGACACCGACCAGAACCACCCGCTCGAGCCGAAGCTGCCTGTATTCGACCTCTGAGATGTCTGAGAGTTCGGTGGAGAGCCCGGCCACACGCCGCAGGGCGTTACGCTCTTCCAGTTCAAGCGACTCCAGCTCAGGCGACTCTATGTCAGGTATTTGTTCTGTTCGCAAGTTGTCCTCCTTACTTCGATGCTTGCATGTGATACCTGTGAAGCGCGACCTGAATTCGCACCCAATCTCGTGGAAAGGGCGATACGTGACCTCAATCAAGCTTCCCAGCGCCGGCTTCTCCATCACGGTGCGGGTCGCGGTCACCGCCGACGCTTCGGCGATCGGCCGGCTGACCACGGCCGTCGGCGAGGCGGGGGCGATCGTCACGGCGCTCGACGTGGTGGACTCCGACCACGTGCGGGTGGTCGCGGACCTCACCTGTGACACCGCCGACAGCTTCCACGCCGACCAGGTGGTGGCGGCGCTGCGCGCGCTTGACGGCGTGGAGGTTCGCAAGGTCTCCGACCGCACATTCCTCCTTCACCTGGGCGGCAAGATCGAGGTGACGCCCAAGGTGGCCCTGCGGAACCGCGATGAGCTCTCCCGTGCCTATACCCCGGGTGTGGCCCGGGTGTGCATGGCGATCGCCGAAAATCCGGACGACGCCCGCCGCCTCACCATCAAACGCAACACCGTCGCCGTGGTCACGGATGGCTCGGCTGTCCTCGGTCTGGGCAACCTCGGCCCCAAGGCGGCGCTGCCCGTCATGGAGGGCAAGGCGGCGCTGTTCAAGCGGTTCGGCGGGGTCGATGCCTGGCCGGTGTGCCTTGACACCCAGGACACCGACGAGATCGTCAGCATCGTCAAGGCGATAGCGCCGGTCTATGGCGGCATCAACCTTGAGGACATCGCGGCGCCGCGCTGCTTCGAGATCGAGGCGCGCTTGCGCGATCTGCTCGACATCCCGGTGTTCCACGACGATCAGCACGGTACCGCGATCTGCGTGCTTGCCGCGCTGACCAACGCGCTGCGCGTGGTCGGCAAGAAGCTCGGCGAGGTGTCCGTCGTCGTGTCGGGTGCCGGGGCGGCCGGTACGGCCATCATGAAACTCCTTCTGCGCCAAGGGGTCGGTAACATCGTCGCGTACGACCGGCGGGGCGTGCTGCATCGCGGGATGCCCGACATGTCGCCCGCCTGGCAGTGGCTTGCCGAGAACACCAACAGGGACGGCTACTCCGGCGATCTGCCCGGCGCGCTCGCCGGGGCCGACGTCTTCATCGGCGTCAGCGCACCGAACATCCTGACCGGCGACGACATCGCCCGGATGGCCAAGGGCTCCATCGTGTTCGCGCTCGCCAACCCGGATCCCGAGGTCGACCCGCGGGCCGCCCGGCTGCACGCGGCGGTGGTCGCCACGGGCCGCTCCGACCAGCCCAACCAGATCAACAACGTGCTCGCGTTCCCCGGCGTGTTCCGGGGCATGCTCGACGCCCAGGCCAAGGAGTTCACGCTCGACATGGCGCTTGCCGCGGCGCGGGCGATCGCCGACGCGGTGGGCGAGGACAAGGTGAACCCGAGCGTCATCGTGCCGAGCGTCTTTGACACCAAGGTGGCGCCGGCGGTGGCGAGCGCGGTCAGGGCGATCGCCATCCACAGCTCCGGCGTGCCGCTGGACTCCTCAGTGGAAACCCGCCCCTAGCTCACCGGTGAAGGTGAGCACGGCCGGGCCGGTCAGCCACGAGGTCTGCTCGTCGACGCTGACCTTCAGCCGACCGCCCGGGACGTCGACGGTCACCTCGCCCGGCCGGCCGTCGAGAAGCGCGACGCCGCAAGCGACCGCGCCCGTGCCGCAGGACATGGTCTCGCGAGCGCCCCGCTCGTAGACGCGCATGCGCACATGCCTATCCCCGAGCCGCTGCGAGAACTCGACGTTGACGCCGTCTGGGAAGAACTCCTTGTCGAACTCCGGCTGCACGCTGAGGTCAAGCGGGGCAACGCCTTCCACGTCGCAGACGAGGTGCGGGTTGCCCATCGAGACGGCGAGCCCTTCATAGCGCACGCCCGAAACGCTTGCCCACGAACGGCCGAGGATGCGAGGCGGATCCATGTCCACCCGGATGTCGTCGCCGTCGAGGTAGGCGGTGCGGATCCCGGCCCGGGTCAGGACGCGCACCGAGTCGCCCTCGGCAAGGCCGTTGGCGAACAGGTACCGGACGAAGACGCGCAACCCGTTGCCGCACATCTCCCCGATCGACCCGTCGGAGTTCCAGAAGTCCATGAAGAAAAGCTCGCCTTCGCGGGCCACGCGCAGCACACCGTCGGCGCCGATGCCGAAGCGCCGGTCGCAGACCGCCACGACGAAGTCCCGGTTCAGCTCCACCGACTCGTCGAGCAGGATGAAGTCATTGCCCGTGCCGTGACCCTTGGTGAATCTCATGCTCAGCCCTCTCCAGCAGATCGGGAGCTGCCCCGTCTAGCCAGACTACCGACGGGTCGCGCCGGAACCACGAACGCTGCCGCCGCACGAACCGCCGGGTGGCGGTGACCGTTGCCTGGAAGGCATCCTCCTCGCTGAGGGAGCCTTGCAAAACATTCAAGATTTGTTGGTACCCGAGGGCGCGGCTGGCGGTGATCCCGTCCCGCAGCCCGAGCTTGTCGAGCCGCCGGACCTCGTCCACAAAGCCCTCGCGCCACATCTTGGCGACCCGTTGCTCGATCCGCTCGTCAAGATCATCCCGGTCGACCGCGATCTGGACGCAATCGTAGACGCGCTTGGGTTCGGCCGGTAGCGAGGCGGTGAACGGCTGCCCGGTCAACGAGATCACCTCGAGCGCGCGCACGATCCGGCGCCCGTTGGAGGGAAGGATCCTGGCGGCCGCCTCGGGGTCGATTCCGGCGAGCCGGCGGTGCAGCGCAAGCGGACCGACCTCCGCCAGCTCGGTTTCAAGGGCCACGCGCACGCCGCTGTCGGTACCCGGAAAAATGAAATCTTCTAGAACGGCCCGGACATAAAGGCCCGATCCTCCTACAAGGAGCGGAACCCTCCCCCGATCGAGGATCCCATCGATCGCCGCGCGCGCGAGTGTCTGATATTCGGCGACGCTTGCCGGCTGGGTCACCGGCCAGATGTCCAGAAGGTGGTGCTGTACCCCCTCCCGCTCGGCGACCGAAAGCTTGGCGGTGCCGATGTCCATTCCCTGGTACAACTGCATAGAATCGCAGTTGACGACCTCACCAGCGAGGCGGTGCGCGAGCGAGATTGACAAGTCTGATTTGCCCGCCGCTGTCGGGCCGACCACCGCAATCAACGCCATTGCACAAACGTAACCGGATCGTGCCCTTTGCTGCGCCAACGAGGCGATGCGGCGAGACGATTAAGGCCGTAAGGTCACGATGGTTTGGTGGCTAACCGCACCTTGCTAGCCACATGTGACAATGCGCTATGGCGGGGTCCATCATTGGATACCCGGGGAGAACGAGGTTTAGAGATGAGCAGCGACTGGGCTAGCTACGGCCGGGTGGACGCCGATGGCACGGTATGGGTCAAGACCGCCGCCGGGGAGCGGGCGGTCGGCTCATGGCAGGCGGGCACGCCCGAAGAGGGCCTGGCACACTTCGTCCGCCGGTTTGAGGACCTGCTGACCGAGGTCACTCTCCTCGAGACACGCCTGGCTTCCGGCGCAGCCGACGCCTCGCAGTCCCTCACCACCGCCAAGCGCCTGCGCTCCAGCCTCGACGAAGCGCACGTGGTCGGAGACATCGACGGCCTTGCCACCAAGCTCGACGCCATCATCGTCGTGGCGCAGGAGAAGGCCGCCGAGGCCCGCGCCGCCCGCGACGCCGCCCGCGTCGAAGCGGTCGCCCGCAAGACCGGCCTGGTCGAGGAGGCCGAAAAGCTCGCCGCCGAGTCGACCAGCTGGAAGGCGACCGGCGACCGGTTCAAGGAGATCCTCGACGAGTGGAAGACCATCCGCGGGGTCGACAAGAAGGCCGATGGCGAGCTGTGGAAGCGCTTCTCCATCGCCCGTGACAGCTTCACCCGCCGCCGCGGCGGGCACTTCGCCTCCCTCGACTCGCAGCGCAAGCAGGCCCAGTCGGTAAAGGACGAGCTTGTCGCCGAGGCCGAGGCGCTCGCCGAGTCGACCGACTGGAAGGCCACCGCCGACCGGCTCAAGGAGCTCATGGAGGCGTGGAAGACTGCGCCCCGAGCGTCAAAAGAGGCCGAGCAGAAGCTGTGGGAGAGGTTCCGCGCCGCCCAGGACACCTTCTTCAGCCACCGCAAGCAGGTCTTCTCCGAGCGCGACGCCGAGCAGAAGGCGGCCCTTTCCAAGCGCCAGGAGCTGCTGGCCCGCGCCGAAGGCCTCGACATCGACGCCGACCCGAAGGCCGCCCAGGCCGCCATGCGCGAGATCCTCGGCCAGTGGCACGACACCGGCCGCGTCCCGCGCGAGTCCGTGGCCGGCCTCGACCGCCGCCTGCGCACGGTCGAGGACCGGATCCGTGAGGCGATGGACGCCGCGTGGCGCCGCACCGAGCCCTCGGCCAACCCGCTCCTTACCCAGATGCGCGATCAGGTCGCCGAGGCGGAGGCGCGGCTTGAGCGTGCCCGCGCCGCCGGCGACAACAAGCGCATCAAGGAGGCGGAGGAAGCCCTCAACACCAAGAAGCGCTTCCTGGAGCTCGCCGAGTCCTCAAGCTGAGTGGGCGTGTCACCCGAGAGGGTGAACTTTGGGATCGGGTGTCACACCGTTGCCTCCAACGCCTGCCGGAGCCGCCCACCCGCCGCCGCTAGGCGCTGCCGCGCCACCTCCACGGTCGCGGACCCGGCGATGATGACGATGGCGGTCTTGACCTCCAGGTCCGCCGACTCCAGCGCCACCTCCGCGACCGACCGGGAACAGCTGGTCACCCGCTGGATGATGCGCAGCGCCCGATCCCGGAGCTTCACATTGGTGACCCGCATGTCCACCATGAGGTTCCCGTAGGCCTTGCCCTGCCGCACCATCACGATCGTCGTCAGCATGTTGAGCACGAGCTTCTGCGCCGTGCCGGCCTTGAGCCGGGTCGACCCGGCCAGCACCTCCGGACCGACCGTCACCTCGATCGGATACTCCACTTCGGACGACAGAGGCGCGTTCCTGTTGCAGGACAAGGCGACCGTGAGCGAGCCGACAAGCCGCGCGGCCCGCATCGCCCCGATGACATAAGGGGTACGCCCGCTTGCCGCCACCCCGACCACGGCGTCGGCGGAGGTGACCCCGCGCGCGCCCACGGCGGTGAAGCCGGCGTCGAAGTCGTCCTCGGCACCCTCGACGCTGCCGACGACGGCGGCCGGGCCGCCGGCCATGATGGCCTGCACCAGCTCCGGCGGCGCGTTGAAGGTCGGCGGCACCTCGGCGGCGTCAAGCACGCACAGGCGCCCGGCGCTGCCCGCCCCGACATAGAAGATCCTGCCGCCGCGCGACACCCGCTCCGACACGGCCTCGATCGCCGGCAGGATCTGCGGGAACGCGGCCCGCACCGCCGCCGGCACGGACGCGTCGGCCTCGTTCATCAGCGCGGCGAGCTGACCCACCGAGGCGGTGTCCACCTGCGCATACCGTTCGTCGATCTGCTCCGTGAGCAGCTGACCCAAAGCCTCCTTCACCGCAGCGGCACCGCGACGACGTGCCGGCTCGCGGGGAACAGACAAGCATGGTCTTGCGGCGTGTCACCGAGCTTGCCGAGCGGCGGCGGCTGCTCGACGCAGACCGGGTTGGCGAACGGGCAGCGGGGAGCGAACAGGCAACCGGGGGGCTCGGTGCGTTCGTCCAGCGGCTCATTCGGTACCAAGCGATCGGGTCCTGGTTTTTCAAGACCGTGAAGCACGGGAATCGCCGAGAGCAGGCATTGCGTGTACGGATGGACCGGGTCGGCAAGTACCGTCTCGACCGGCCCGCGCTCCACCACCTTCCCGCGGTAGATGACGTAAAGCTCGCCGTCTGCGCCGACATAGCGCGCGGTGGCCACGTCGTGGGTGATGAAAAGTACCGACACGCCAAGGGTTTCGCGCAGCGACTTGAGCAGTCCCAGGATGCCGAGGCGCAGCGACACATCGATCATCGACACCGCCTCGTCGGCCACGAGGACCTCGGGATCGACCGTCAGCGCCCGCGCGACCACCACGCGCTGCCGCATGCCGCCCGACAGCTGGTGCGGGTAGCGCTCCAGGACATAGCCCGGGTTAAGCCCGACCAGGTTCAGCAGCTCCTCCATCCGGGAGTCGATCCACGACTCGGGCCGCCCGGTCTGCTTGGCCCGCAAGCGCAACGGGTCCCGCAGCGTCGACTCGATGGTCAGCGTCGGGTTGAGCGCCGAGTAGGGGTCCTGGTGGATCAGCTGGATGCGGCGGAAAGCGTTGCCCTTGATGGGTTCCCCGTCGCGCAGCAACTGCCCGCCGTCGAAGGATTCAAGCCCGGCAAGGATCCGCCCGAGGGTGGTCTTGCCGCAGCCGGACTCGCCGATGAAGGAGACCGCCCCGCCTCGCGGGATCACGAAGTCGACCCCGCGTAAAGCCTTGACGTCCTTGCCGAACGTCTTGGTGATGCCGCGGCCTTCGATCATGAGGCGTCCCCTTTGTTCACGGCGTGACACGCGACCCCACCCACCGCGGGCGGTTCTACGCTGTCACAGATCTCCATTCGTAGCGGGCACCGCTCCCGGAACACGCAGCCCACCTTGGGGATGGTCGCCAGCGTCGGCGGTGTCCCCGGCAGTGGCTTGGCCTCGTCCACATCACCGGTCAGGCGCGGGATCGCGTTGATCAGCGCCCGGGTGTACGGGTGCCTGGGCTCGGCCAGGACCCGGTGGGTGTCGCCCTGCTCGACGATGCGCCCCCCGTACATGACCGCGATGCGCTGCGCCACCTCGGCCACCACCCCCACATCATGGGTGACGATGAGCGTGGTGAGGCTGCGGTCGCGCTGGATGTCCCGCACGATCTGCAGGATGTTCGCCTGCGTGATCATGTCGAGCGCCGTTGTCGGTTCGTCGAGCACCATCACGTGCGCGTTGAGCACCAAGGCGAACATGATGCCGACGCGCTGGCGCATGCCACCGGACAGCTCGTGCTGATAGGAGCGCAGCACCCGATCGGCGTTGAGCCCCATGCGTTCAAGCAGCGGATGGGCCTCCCGCAGGTTCCTGACGTTGTGCGCCTTGCCCAGGTCGAGCAGCTGCTTGCCGACGGTCTTGAGCGGGTTCAGCGAGTTCTGCGCCGCCTGGAAGACGTAGCCGATCTTTGCCCCGCGGGCCCGCCTCAGCGCCTCCGGCTCCAGCTTGGTCACGTCGCCGATGCCGTCGATGACGACTTGGCCACTTATGACGCGACCCGGCTTGCTCACCGCGCCCAGCAGCGAGAGCGCGAGCGTCGACTTGCCCGAGCCGGACTCGCCGACCAGCCCGGTTATCGTGCCCGGCTTGAGCTCCAGCGATACCCCCGAAACAGCGGGCAGCCCACCGTAGGCGATGGTCAAGTTCTCGATCGTCACACCCGGAGCCGTGGTCCGGGCAATCTCCACAATGGACATCTACCGCTCCCTCAGCCGCGGGTTGAAGATCTCCTCCAGGGCGTCGACGATCAGCACGACGCCCAGGGTCAGCAGCAGGATCGCCCCGAGCGGCGCCAGCAGGTACGGCAACGCGTCCGGTGAGATCAGCGCGCCCGACTGGAAAACGGCGGCGTTGAGCATGACGCCCCAGTTCGAGGTGTCGAGCGGAAGCACGCCGAGGAAGTACAGGCCGACCTGCGCGTAGATGTACGCCGTCACCGCAAGGAGCAGGTTGGTCGCGATGTAGGGGGCGATGTTCGGCAGCAGCTGCTTGACCACGATGTGCCGGGTCGGGAGGCCCAAACCCCTTGCCGCCTCGATGAAACCGCGCTCCCGCAAGGACAGCGTCTGCGAGCGGACCGCCCGAGCCAGGCCACCCCAGCCGATGAGCCCGAGCACCAGCGCCATCTTCCACCACGTGCCCACGTCGATCGCGGTCGTGAGGACGATGAGCAACGGGAAGCCGGGAACGGTCAGCACAAAGTCGGCGATGCGCATCAGCACCGAATCGGGGGCGCCGCGGCGGTACCCGGCGTAAAGGCCCGCGGCTGTCCCGACGAACATCGTCACCAGCCCGGCCGCAGCCGCCACGAGCAGCACACCCCTGGTCCCCGTGATCACAAGCGCCAGCACGTCGACGCCCTCGAAGTCGGTGGAGAGCGGATGCTTCCAGCTGATCGGGGCATAAATGTTGTCGACGTCGTAGGGCAGCCGGTCGGGGTAGAACCACGAACCGGCGATCGCCATGAAAGTGAACAGCAGCACGATCACCAGCCCGGCGATGCGCGACGGGCGCCGCTTGAGAGCGGCCCAGACCCCGCGCCAGAAGCGTCTGCGGACGTTGTTACTCATGTCTGCCTCCGCACCCGCGGGTCGATGAACGAGTAGAACAGGTCGGCCAGGATGTTGGCGATGATGACCGCCACCGTGATCACCAGGAACGATCCGCTCATCATGGAGTAGTCACGCGCGCCGATGCTTGACAACAGCAGCATCCCCAGGCCGGGATAGTTGAAGATGCGCTCGATGAAGATGGCGCCGCCGAAGACCAGCCCGAACGAGATGGCCAGCACGGTAAAGAGCGGCAGGATCGCATTCCTTGCCAGGTAACGGAATCTCATCCACGAGGTCAGGCCCCGCAGCTCCGCGGCGAGCAGGAAGTCGTCGCCCAGCACGCTTGCCACCGAGGAGCGCATCGCCAGCAGCCAACCGCCATAGCTGGCAAGAGCGAAGGCGGACGCGGGCAACACCATGTGGTAGGCGACGTTGAGCATGAAGTCGGCGTAGAAGCCGGGAGCCACCTCGTCGCCGTTGTACACCCCGCCGCTGGGGAACCAGCGCCAGCGCCTGGTAAACAGCGCCGCCAGCACGATGCCGATGACGAACGGCGGTACCCCATGAAGCAAGGAACCCGCGATCGACAGCGAGTGCCCCACAAAGCTGGAGCGCCGCAACGCCGCGACAACCCCCAGACCCACCCCGATCAGGAAGCTGATCAGGATTCCCGACAGGACAAGGATCACCGTCCACGGCATCGCGCCGAACACCCGGTCGGCGACCGGAATGCCTTGCGACTCAACCGAAACGCCCAGGTCGAGGACGAGCAGGCCGCTCAGGTAATCGAGGTACTGTTGCCACACCGGACCGTCCGGGAGGAATCCGTAGGTGATGGCGGTCGCCGACTCCGCCTGGTCCGGCGACATGCCCTGGGCGATCAGGCGCTCGTACTGGATCTGCACCGGGTCGCCCGGCATGAGCCGGATCAGGAAGAAGGTGAAGGTGGTGACCACCCAGACCATGGCGAGCCCGCGGGTCAGGTGACCCGCGAGCCGCCAGAGGAAACTGTTCATTACTTCTTACTTCTTGGGCTGGATGTAACCGAGTTGCATCCACACGCCGTCGGTCTCGCGCAGGCACTCGCAGTTGTCCGGCGGGAAGTTCTCGTAGCGCGTGGTGTTGACAAACTTAACATTCACGTAGTTCCACATCTGGATACCAGGGAGCTGGTCGTTGGTGTACTTGGCCAGCTTGACGATGGTGTCCTTGGCCTGGTCCACCGGCAGCTGGGACAGCTGGTAGGTCAGCTCGCCCGGGTTGAGGGTGCCGAGGCCGGCGACGTTGGCCGTCTCCGCGCCACCCATCCAGTTGCCGCCCTCGCCCGCGGGCTTGTGCGCCAGCTTGCCGCCGAACGCCGACCAGCCGTTGGCGCCGCCGTAGAGCCGCGCGTAGGCGTTATAGGTCGACGGGCCCAGTGCGATCAGCCAGAAACCGGCCGCATACTTACCCTCGGCGATCTCCTTCTGGTACACGGCGTAGTCGGCGCTCGTGGTCGCCTCCACCGCGATACCGGCGTTGGTCAGCTGGTTGGCGACGTTCTTGCCCGCGGCCACCCAGTCGGAGAACCCGTTGGGCACCTGGAGCTTGAAGGTGAACGGCTGGCCGTTGGGCAGCATCCACTTGCCGTCGGCGGCCTTGGTCAGGCCGGCCTGCTTGAGCAGCGCCTCCGCCTTGGCCTTGTCGGGGTTGTACGGGTTGAGCTTGCTCACCTCGGCGTCGCCGATCCACGCCTTCGCCGCGTCCTCGATCAGCCCGTGGGTGTGTTCGGACGGCTTGCCGCTGTCCGGCGCGCCGATCTTCTGTACCTCGGAACGGTCGATCAGGTAGGCAAGCGCCTGGCGCACCTCGACCTTGTCGAACGGCGCGTACTTCTGGTTGAACACCAGCGCGGCACTCACCTGCGACAGCCCTGTGATCTTCTTGGAGCCGGGCACCTTGAGGATCTGCTCGACCACGTTGGTCGGGGTCGCGGTGAACGGGGCACCGTCGAGCTCCCCCGCGATCAGGTAGTTCCAGATCTGCTCGTTGCCGCTGTAGTTCTTCAGCCGTACCTTCTCCGGGCCGATCTTGTCGGCGTTGTAGAAGTGCGGGTTCTTGGTCAGGATCGCCTCACTGGCGTTCACGCTTTCAAGCACGAACGGGCCGGCGGAGACGTCCTTGGCCGGTCCGAAGGTGATGAGCCTCTTGCCAAGCGCGGTGATCTCGTCACGTGCCGCCTTGGCCGCGTCATCCGAACCGGCACCTTTCTTGACCTTGTCCCAGAAGTCGGCGGGCAGTTGCGGGCCCCAGACCGACTTCGCCAGCACATTCATGGCCAGGACGCTGAACAGGAAGGTGTTGTTGCGGGCGCCGGGCGCCTGGGTGAACTTGACGGTCTTCTCGTCGACGATGGTGACCTCACCGAGCGCGCCGGTCGAGCCCGGGGTGATGGCGAAGATGGAGCCGCCCTGGGTGAAGGCGACGGCCGCGGAGGTCTTGATGTCCTCGGCGGTCACCGGCGTCCCGTCGGACCACTTGGCGTTCGGCTGGAGCTTGATGGTGATCTCGGAACCGTCGGGGGAAACCTGCCAGCTCTCCGCGATCGCGGGGTAGTGCTGGTTGTGGTCGGTGAGGTGGTTCTTGCGAATCCCGAGCGGCGTGACGTTGTAGCCGGTGAACGAGTTCCCCTTGCCTGCGAACGGGTTGATCGGCGACTGGGGGTCGATGGCGTGGTTGGCAAAAACCGATGTGTATGTACCGCCGCTCTTTTTCGCCTCCGGCTTGCTTGGGCTACAGCCCGCGGTGGCTCCTGCGGCGAGGGTGAAAGCTAGGGCTGCGGCAATTGCGCAGACTGACCTCTTCACAGCACCTCCTGGTTAAAAGTTGGCGTGAGGTTATGCTCAGCGGCCAGTCCGCGTCAATAATTTTCGACGAACGATGTTAGTTCGTTAAGAAATCCCGTCTAGTACAAAAGGTACTTGCCTCTCCTAGCGGTGAACTCGGCCAACTCCGCCCGCCAGGCGCCCGTGACGTCGGCCAAGCCGGCGCCCGCATCGATCATCGTGCGCAGCCGGGTCGAGCCGGTGAGCTTGTCGATCCAAAATGGACGGACAGGGTCCCACGAGTCCTGGCGCCACGCGAAGGCGGTGGTGCTCTTCGCCTCGACCAGCATGGCGGTACCGGTGGTCACCGGGTCGAACACCTGCGGATCGGTCACCTTCACCTCGACGCCGGCGCACAGGACGCCCTGATACTTGTTGAAGGTGGGGTTGAAGTACGCCTCCCGGAACTCCACACCCGGCAGCTCATAGGCGTTGAGCCGGTCGCACCAGTGATAGTCGAGGTTCGGCGAGCCGATCAGCTCGAACGGGCGGGTCGTGCCGCGCCCCTCGGAGATGTTGACCCCCTCGAACATGCCCGTGCCTGGATAGACGACGGCCGTCTCCGGCGTCGGCATGTTCGGGCTGGGCATCACCCACGGCAGGTCCGTGTCGCCGGCCACCATCTGGCGGCGCCAACCCCTGCAGCGCAACACTTCCGGCTTCGCTCCGGCGAGAGCGAACTCGCCGTGGTAGAACAGCCCGAGCTCGCCGACGGTCATGCCGTGCGCCTGCACGATCTCGCGCTTGCCCACGCCGCTGGTGAAATCCGGGGTCATCATCGGGCCGCGGGCCGTCCCGCCGATCGGGTTCGGCCGGTCGAGGATGACGTAGCGCAGGCCGAGCCGCCCGGCCGCCACCATCGAGTCGTACAGCGTCCAGATGTAGGTGTAGAACCTCGCCCCGGCATCCTGGATGTCGAAGACCACGGTCTCGACGCGGGAGGTGATGAACAACTGCTCCCACTTGGCCTGGCTCGCGCCGTAGGCGTCGTAGACGGTCAGACCGGTGCGGGCGTCGATGCCGGTCCCCTCGCTGCCACCCGCCTGCGCCGAGCCCCGGAAACCGTGCTCGGGGCCGAAGACCCCGACGATGTCCAGCGATCCGGAGGCGTGCATCAGGTCAACGAGGTGCCTGTACCGGCCGTCGACGCCGGTCGGGTTGGAGATGACCCCGACGCGCTGGCCTCGCAGCGTGGCAAAGTCGCTGGAGACGAGCGCGTCGAGCCCGGTATCGATTTTCCACTTTGGACGGTCACCGGGGGTGGCGCGCGCTGGGGTCTCAGCGGCGAGCATGACAGCTCCACCGGTGGCTGCGGTTAATAACGTTCGTCGCCCTATCATTCTATGAAAATTACTTACAAGGCCCGGGGCTGGTCAAGGCGGCGCCCTAGAAACTCCCCACCACCATTGCCACCGGCAGGATCGCC
>DASUXL010000234.1:0-3205 GCA_036377915.1 Candidatus Limnocylindrales bacterium | reverse complement strand
CGAGCAGCGCCCCGGGGCGCTGTGATCGCGGGACCACCCCGCGCTGCCTGTGCGGATCCGGCTGACGGGCGACGATCCGGATCCGGTCCATCCCGGACAGCTGTGCACCTGACAGCTGTGCGCCTGGGCAGATTCGAACTGCCGACACCCGCTTTAGGAGAGCGGTGCTCTATCCCCTGAGCTACGAGGCCAGCTTGTGGAAGCTTACTAGCTTACCGATGAGGGCGGAGCGTCCAGGTTACCGCCATCTCCCCGGTTGTCACCCCCTCATTATTGGTGATCACGATCTTCACGTCGAACTCCGGGCGCCCGCCGGCCTCCAGCTCGGCGAGCACGGCATCGACCGGGCGGACCAGGCTCGCGGTGGCGGTGACCTCGCCCATCGCCAGCTTCACGTACTCGATCGAGGCCCGCAGCGTCAGCGGCGTGGCGAGGTGCAGGTGGGAGGCGAAGGCGGCGAGCACGATGGCGCCCGAAGCCGTCTCGGCGAGCGAGAACATGGCGCCGGCGTGCGGGCCACCGACGTGGTTGTGCAGCCCGACGGCGTCGGGCAGCACCGCGACCGCCGTGTCCGCGGTCACGGTGGTGAACGTTATTCCGAGCGTGCGCGCGAACGGGACCGCGTCGAGAAGGGGCGTCATGGCCCGAACATTACCCGCGGGTAATAGTTATCTCCATCCCACGTCGATGCGGTCGCCGCGGTCGTCGAAGAAGTGAAGGGCGTCCATGCGGACCGCTACGGCAAGCGGATGACCCGGACCCACTTGGGGGTACGGCGCCAGCCGCACCGCGAGCTCGGCAGCCCGGCGGTGGTGCCGTCCCGGGTCGGACAGGACGCTTTCACGCTGCTGGCTCGACGGCCTGTCGGCAAGGGCCGTGTTTGCCGCGGTGCCGTTGACGCTGCGCCCCTTGAGTCTGTTGACGACGTTGCCGAAACGCTTGAAGCGCGACCCGCTCTCGTCCGGCTCGGAGGCGGCCCGGCCGACCTCGTCCACCACGACCGCGGTGGCGCCGATGTCCACGAACGCGAGCGACTCGTGGCCGTGGTGCTCCAGGTACCGGATCCTGCCGTGCAGGACATCGCCGGGAGTGTCCGACGCGACCGGGGTGAGCGCCTCGGCCCGCACGCCGATGACGATCCGCTCGCCGTGGAAGTGGGACACGGCCCGTGCCCGGATGTCGTTCCACGACAGGTACAGCGACTGCTCGCCAAGGTTCAGCTGCACGTAGCGGTCAAGGTGCACATAGACCGACGCCTCAAGCAGGTTCATCCTCGGGCTGCCAAGGAACGCCGCCACATAAAGCGTCGCCGGCTTGCCGTAAACCTGCGTCGGCGTCCCGACGTCCTGCAGGACGCCCTTGCGCAGGATGGCCACCCGGTCCGCCATGGTCAGCGCCTCGGCCTGGTCGTGTGTCACGTAGATGGTGCTGACCCCGAGCTCCCGCACCAGGCCCGAGATCTCCGCACGCAGTTCCGCGCGCAACCCACTGTCTAGATTGGACAAGGGCTCGTCCATGAGGAACAGGCCCGGCCGGCGCACGATCGCGCGACCCATGGCCACCCGCTGGCGCTGGCCACCCGAGAGCTGGCTGGGCCGGCGGCCGAGCACGTCCCCTATGCCAAGGGCGCTTGCCACATCCGCGACCCGCTCCGAACGCGGCTGCGGCTCCACTCCGGACAACCGCAGCGGAAACCCGATGTTCTCGCCAACCGTCATGTGTGGATAAAGCGCGAAATCCTGAAACACCATAGCGATCCCGCGATCGCGTGGCGGCAGTTCGTTTGCCAGCTGACCATTGAGGACGATCGCACCCGCCGTCGGATCCTCAAGGCCGGCCACCATGCGCAGCACCGTCGACTTCCCACAGCCCGACGGTCCAAGCAGGACCATGAACTCCCCGTCAGCCACGTCGAGGCTGACGTTATCAACCGCGACCGTCCCGTCCGGGAAGACTTTGGTGACGTCTTTGAGCGCGACGGTGGTCACACCGTCTCCCTCCAGAAGAGTGAAAATTAAGCCTGAATCCGTCACTTTGCAGAAGTAATAACCTACTGCCAATCGGGTGAACGTGCCATGTTCAAGGGGTAACGTGCCAATTACGTACCGAGCTGATTGGCTCGCTCTAAGTCGGGCAAAAAGTCCACCTCGACACATCCGAATGGCGAGATATCAAGGGCCGAAAAGCGTAGGCCGGATTCAGCGATGGCGGTCTCTATGCCGCGCTCGAAATAATCATCATCGGCACACCGATCAAGGTGCTCGACCAGTACCGTCCGGTCCGCGGCGCTGACGTAGTTGATCCCCACCGCCTCGCCCAGACCGTCGGCCACCTGCTTGGACAGGTCCTTGACGCAGCCCTCGCCGTCGAGTGTGTACTTGACCTCCTCGTCACCGACGCGGTCAGTGTTGACCGCCACGAAGGAGCGTTCAAAGCTAAGCGCGCCAAGCAATCCGGGCACGAACACCACGTCGCCGTTGAGCCAGAGCACCCCTCCGGGGGCCACCAGCCGCAGCGCGCGCAGCAGGCTCTTCGCCGTGTTGGTCTGATCGAAAATCTCGTTGTATACAAAGGACGCTTCCGCGCCGGCGGCTTCGAGAATCATCTCCAGTTTGAACCCGACGACCACGGTCAGCTGGAGCCGCTCGCCGAACTCGTGCCGCAGGTGGTCGATCTGCTGCCGCATGATGGTGCGGCCGTCGGCCAGGCGGGTCAGGGGTTTGGGATGCGGCCTGCCCAGACGGGTACCCAATCCAGCCGCCAAAATCACCGTGTTCAAAACCCCACCGCCTCACCCAGGATCACGCGGCGCACCACCCGCTCCGCGGCCTGCCCGTCGTCGAACTCGCCAAGGCGCCGCCGGAACGCCGCCCGCAGATGAGCCGCCCGCCACACCGCGCCGGTCTCGAACGCCGCCACAAGCTCCTGCGGCGTGCGCGCCACCACCCCGGGCGCCTCGCTGAGCAGGTCAAAGTAGACGCCGCGCGCGTTCACGTACTCCTCCCAGTCGGGGGCGTAGATCACGATGGGGCGGTCGAGCAGCGCGTAGTCGAACATGACCGACGAATAGTCGGTGACGAGCACATCGCTGACCAGCATCAGTTCCTCGATCGCGGGCCCCCGGCCGCCGCCCGAGACCAGGTAGTGCGTCTTGGAAAGCACCGTCGCCCCGGGGATCTCGGGCAGGCGCGGCACCGGCCGGTCG
>DASUXL010000233.1:0-2084 GCA_036377915.1 Candidatus Limnocylindrales bacterium | reverse complement strand
GTGGCCGGGTTGATCGCGGGGTTCGCGGCGAAGTCGAACTCCTCCAACCGTTTCGGCCGGGGGAACCCGGCGGCCCGGATCCGGCGTTCGGCGCGGCGGTGGGTGCGGTCGTCGCATTCGGCCATCACCAGCTCGGCGAGGAACCCGAGGTAGGTCAGCTGCTCGCGTTCGGCGGCGGCGGCGATCTCTGCGAACCTGTCCCGGATCGTCGGCAGCCGCAGGGTGCGGCAGCCGGTCTCGATCGCCGCCGCGACGGCCGGCTCGGTCGGCTGCCGCCGACTGGTGGTGGTGGTCATCCGAGCATCTCCTCAACGGGGTTGGTCTGGGTCTGGGTGAGCAGCTGGTCGTATTGGTGGACGGTCGGCAGCGGCCGCGGATCCGAGGGCAGCACCACGACCCGGTCAGGCTGCTGCGGTGTCGCACGGCGTTTCAGGGCCAGCGCGAGTGGTGTCGGCCCTGTGTCGGGCATGCCTGCGGCTTTGCGGGCTTCGACGGCGACCACGTCGGCGGAGGCGGTCTGGACCCGCAACGCGACCGTCATGGCGGTGATCAGGTCCTCAGAGGGCAGGTGCCGGTGCAGCAGCAGCACCTCCACCATCACCTTCGTGCCGGCACTGTCGCCGAGCAGCCGGCGACACATCGTCCAGAACGCGTCATGGGTGGCGGTGAAGCTGCCAGCGGTCCGGGCTTGCTGCAACGCGGTCGCCCCGGGCAACGCACCGGGCTTGCGTTGCAGGATCTCCAGGTAGTGGTCCAAGATCAACGACTGACCACCCCGGGCGACGACCCGCTCATGGACCGCGATCTGGCGTCGCTTGTCGAAGATCGTGACCGTGGAGGCGCCGAGGCGGACCTTCACGGTTCTGCCGATCAGCTTCGCCGGCACCGAGTACTGGGCTTGGCGGACCGTGACGCGGGCATACCGGTCGACCCGGGGTGTCAACGTGAGCCAGGTCGGGAACGGCTCGCTGGGCAGGGGTCGCAAAGAGGCGCGTTCCAGTTCGCCGTCGTGGCCGACGGTCTGGGGGCGGTTCCCGATCCGGCGGTGCTCGTCCTTGTCGTCAGCGGCCTCCAGGAGCTTGTTGAGCTCGGCGATCGAGTCCACGACCGGCATCGGGACGCAGTGGGTGCGGCGGAACCGGCCACCCTCACCCTCCACGCCGCCCTTCTCGTGAGCGCCGTCGACGCCGGGCTGGCAGTAGAACGCGTCGAAACCATAGGCGGAGCGGAACGCGACCCACCGATCCGACTCGAGCCGGTTCCGGCCGAACAGCACCCGCGACACCGCCGCCTTCAGATTGTCGTAGCGGATCTTGTCGACCGGCACCCCACCCAGCCGCTCGAACGCGTGGACGTGGCCTTCCAGGAACGCCTCCTGGCCCTGGGTGGCGAACGCCCGGTGCGCCGACCGCCCAGACGCCGAGAGCCGCATCGTGAACAGGAATGTCTTGGTCTTCAGCCCGCGCAGGATGATCCACAGATCGGCGAAGTCGACCTCGGCTTCGGCGCCGAACTCGTGATGCTGCGGCACGAACCCCTCCGCGACATTCCGGTTCGCCGCGATCCAGATCTCCGGCCGACGCTTGGCGACGTAGTCCCGCACCGTCGAGTACGACAACCCGTCGGCGCCGTGCTCGTCGACGAGCCGGGCCAGCACCCGGCGGGCCGTGTGCCGCTGCTTCCGCGGCGCCGTCAGGTCGGTGACCAGCATCTGGTCGATCGCCGGCTTGAACGCGTCCAGCACCGGCGCCGACCGCTCAGGCGTCTTGCGTTCCGGCGGGATCGCCGACTCCAGCGCCTGCCGCACCGTGCGCCGATGCACGTGATACTTCTCCGACAACGCCCGGATCGACAACCCCTCGACCCGCTCATCGCGTCGGATCGCCGCGAACAGCTCCACCCTCGACTCCACCCCGTAGCCCTTCCATGATCAACAACCGAATGTTGATCACCACCGTCAGGTGGGGCCACTTCAAACCGTCACAACCAGCCCGGCGCGTCACCAAAATGGGGCCAATTCAAACCGGGCGAGTTCCAGTCATCGTCGCAACACGGTGGTTATTGGAGGAGCGTAGCGAGCCGCT
>DASUXL010000232.1:0-33793 GCA_036377915.1 Candidatus Limnocylindrales bacterium | reverse complement strand
TCAGAGATAGGTGATTACCCCCATTCGCGCTCGCGGTCCGCTCTCTACCGTCCGGGCATGACCACTTATGACTTCGCCGGCCTCAAGGCAGTCCAGCAGCGCACGTGGGCGAGCGGCGACTATGCCGCGGTCGCGGCGATCATCCAGCCCATGGCGGACCTGTTGGTGATGACCGTTGATCCGCGGCCCCGCGCGCGGGTGCTTGATGTGGCAACGGGTTCCGGCAACGCCGCGATCGCCGCGGCACGGCGGAACTGTGCGGTGACGGGCTTGGACTTCACCCCGGAGTTGCTGGAGCGGGGCCGCGCCCGGGCCGCGGCCGAGAACCTGGAGGTCGAGTTCGTCGAGGGCGACGCCGAGGACATCCCCTTCCCCGACGCCTCGTTCGACGTCGTGCTCTCCTGCGTGGGAGTCATGTTCGCACCCGACCAGCCACGCGCGGCCGCCGAACTCGCCCGGGTGTGCCGGCCGGGCGGGAAGATCGGGCTGGTGAGCTGGACACCGGACGGCTTCGCGGGCGCGCTGTTCCGGGCGATCGGCCGGTACGCGCCCCCACCGCCCGGGGTACGGCCGGCGGTCGAGTGGGGCACCGCGAAGCGGCTGCGCGAGTTGCTCGGCCATTCGGTGTCGCGGTTGGACACCGAGGAGCTGACGTTCCGGATCCCGCACGAACCGGGGGAGTATGCCGATCTGCTGCGCGGCAAGTACGGGCCGGTGCTCAAGGCGTTCGCGGCCCTCGACGCGGCCAAGCAGCAACGGCTGTTCGATGACCTCGTCGAGGTGTGCCGCAAATACCGGTGGCGCGCCGGAAACGGTACCGCAGAGCCTGATCCGGCGGTGATCGCCGCGACCTACCTGCAGGCCGTCGCCGTGCGCGCCTGACTCAGCAGAAGGCGTATCCCACGACTCCGACGAACGAATAGCCGTCGCCGCCGGATCCTGCTGTGGTGGTGAGGTTGTCGGCTCTGCCGGGATTCCAGAACAGCCGCAGGTCGAGCCGGTCGTCGTCGTGCGGGCAGCTCGGGCACCAGATCGCGCGCCCTTGGTCCCGGCCGGGGTCGGCCGCGTCACCGGTCGCCCGGCACGCCGGTGCGCTCCGGAAACCCTCCCGGTAGTCCCAGGGGGAGGGGAGGCTCGAGGTGCCGGTGATCCTCTCGGTCCAGCGCCAGCACACGACCAGGTCCTCGAAGAGGCTGCTCGGTGTCCTGTACTCGAGTGCGCCGATCCCGGTCACCGGGTCGGCGCCAAGCGCCACCAACGCCGCAATCCGGCCGGGGCTTTCGCGCGGACGCCCGCACCCGGAAACACCGCGCTGATCGAGCTTGGCGGCGGCGCCGCCGATCAGACGGTGCAGCACATCGCGGCGAGGCACCCTCGAGGTTGGACGATCCTGCACGTCTCCGCGGGCGTGGTCACCGACACCATCCCCACCTGCCAGCGCCGTGGTCGTGAACAACGAGTTCGGTCCGGCCGGCAACGTCGGCGGCACGGTCAGCAACAATCTGTTGCGCGGCAACTACATGGGCCACGGTTTCGCGGTCGCCGGTGTCTCCGAGTTCACCGTGACCGGCAACGTCGACCATTCCAGGCACGTCGGTGTCGCGCAGGAAGGCTGCGGCGGCACGCCCGCCCAGCCGAGCACGGGATTCCTGGCGCATGCCCCGTTGACCTCGAACCGCACACTTCAGCCGGAGTTCGGGTCCGGCAACGTCTCCGGCCGGTGGGCGGCCAGGCATGGATGCAGGGTGACGGCAACGTTGTCGTCTACGATGCCGCAAACCGTCCGCTGTGGGCGACCGGCACCTGCTGCCGCTGAAAATTTGGCGGTAACATCGCGCGCTCCGGGCGGCAACTCCTTCATGTAAGGAGGTGCGATGCAGGACCGCAGTGATGAGGAATTGTTGGTGGCGGTCGCCGCCGAACCCGGTTCCATCCCGGAGTTCTACCGGCGCCACGTCGCCAAGATTATGGGCATGGGGTTCCGCCGGTTCAGCAATCCGGAGGATGTGGCCGACTTTGTGGCCACGGTGTTCCTCGAGGTGCTCCGGTCGGCCAAGGGCTACGACCCGCGGCGCGGGGGCGCAGTGGCGTGGCTGTACGGGTTGGCAGCCCGTGTCGCCGCGCGCATGTACCGCAAACAGTCGATGGCCGCCGATGCGGAACAGCGGCTTGCCGGGCGATCCTTGCTGGACGCCGACGACTATGCGAGGGCCGAGGAGCGCATCGACGCGGAGGCCCGGCTTCGCCAGGTCTACCGGGCGATGCAGCGGCTCGGCGAGGCCGACCGCCAGGTGCTGGAGTTGGTTGCCGTGGACGGGATCAGCCTTGCCGAGGCGGCCGACGCGCTGAAGATTTCACCGGTGGCGGCCCGCGTGCGGCTGGTCCGTGCCCGCCGCCGGCTGCGTGACGCACTTGCCACCAATCACCCTACAGATAGGAGGAGTCAGGATGGAAAACTTCCAGAACCGCTTGCTGAGCGCGCTCACTGAGATCGCGGCTCAGCAGGAGACGACCGCGGTTGACGAGGACCGCCGTCGACCCGTCGCCGCCAGGCCCCGCTGGGTTTGGCCATCGCTCGCGGGCGTCGCGGCCACCGTAGCGGCGGCCGCCGTTGCGGTCAGCGGCATGTCGGGGATGGCACTGCCGCAAAACCACGGCGGCGCCGGACCGGGTGCGCAACCTGCACCGGTGGTGGAGAACGTGGGCTTCACGTTGCGGCTCAACGCCGATGGCAGCGTGGATTTCACCGCGACCGAACTGGTCGACCCGGCCGCCGCCACGGCCGCGCTGAACAAGGCCGGCATCGCCGGCCGGGTGGTCGTGCACCGCGACGCCTGCGCACCGGTCGACTGGGATGACGTCGCGGTCGTCCAGCCTCGCCCCAAGAGCACCACGGACCCCGGCAGGCCGGGCATCATCGGCGACGAGACCGCCACCCTGCACGCGTCGAACTACCCGCAGGGCGGCGGCCTGCTTGTGGTGATCGTGGTCCGGCACTACCCCCAGGGTGTGTGGGCCCACGTGAGCTGGCTCGGGTACAAGGACGTCAACAAGATCCCCACCTGCGTCCAGCTCTTTGATCCCGGCACGGGCGCCGACCCTAACACTCCCGGATAAGGTGGCACGAGGCCGCTCTGGTGGTCCCGTCGAGCACGGGCAACTCCTTGGTGCGGCAGGCATCGGCGACACCGGCCGCGTCCGCGGTCCCGTCGGCGAGGCGCGGGCAGCGCGGATGGAAGCGGCACCCGCCGGGTGTCTGGCTCACATCGGGCGGCTCGCCGGCGAGAACCTCCGGTTGACCTCCCGGCAGCACCGAGACCAAAGCACCCGTGTACGGGTGCTTTGGTCGCTGCAGGACTTCCTCCACCGGACCCACCTCGACGATCCGGCCGAGGTACATCACGGCGAGCCGGTCGGCTATGTTCCACGCCAGTCCCAGATCGTGCGTGACGACAAGGGCCGAGAGCCCCAACTCGTCGCGCAGCCGCAACAGCAGCGCAAGGATCTCGCCGCGCACGGAGGCGTCAAGGGACGCGACCGGCTCGTCGGCGATGATGACTTTCGGGTCCAGGACGAGCGCTCCGGCGATGACGACGCGCTGCCGCTGGCCGCCGGAGAGCTCGTGCGGGTAGCGCAGGAAGAAACGCTCCGGCGGGCGCAATCCGGCGCGGGACAGGGCCTCGGCGACCCTGCCGGTCTCGTTGTCACCTATCCGGTGGATGCGAAGCCCTTCGGCCACCGCCTCGTACACGGTGTGGCGCGGGTTGAGTGCCCCTGTCGGATCCTGCAAAATCAATTGAACATTTCGGCGGTACCGTTTCAGGGCCGCCGAATCATAGCGTAAAGGCTCGCCTTGATAAGAGATCGTGCCGTTGTCAGGCCGGATGAGGCCGAGCAGCGATCGGGCCAGAGTGCTTTTGCCGCAACCCGATTCGCCGGCCAGCGCCAGGATCTCACCGGGGGCGAGGTCGAGGTCCACGCCGTCGACCGCACGCGCGCGGCGGCCCTGCGCGGAGAACGAGACATGCACGCCGCGAGCGGATAGCAGCGTCATGTGACCAGCCCTCCAATGTGGACGCAGGCGGCGTTGTGTTTGGTACCCACAAATCGAAGCCGGACATCGTGAGATTCGCACTCCGCTATCGCGCGCTCGCACCGCGGGTGGAACGGGCATCCCGGTGGCAGGCGGGCCGGATCGGGCGGATCCCCGGCCAGCCCGCGCGGACGCAGGCGCGACGCGTCGTCGCCCACCATCGGGAAGGCCGCCGCCAGACCCGCCGCATACGGGTGGCGCGGTGCGGTGAACACCTCGTGCGCCAAGCCTTCCTCGATGACGCGGCCCGCGTACATCACGGCAAGCCGGTCGCACGTCGACGAGAGCACCGACAGATCGTGGCTGATCATCACCAGCGCGATGCCACGCTCGGTTGCCAGGCACGTGACGAGTTCAAGCACCTGGGCCTGGATCATGACATCGAGCGCGGTCGTCGCCTCGTCGGCGATGACGAGTTTCGGCTCGCAGGCAAGGGCCATGGCGATCATCACGCGCTGGCGCTGGCCGCCCGACAGCTGGTGCGGGTAGGAGGCGGCGCGCCAGGGCGGCAAGCCGACCTGGCCGAGCAGTTCGGTCACGCGCTCCTCCACTTTGGAGGGCGGGACGGTGCGGTGCAGCAGCATGGGTTCGGCGAGCTGGCGGCCGACCCGGTGGACCGGGTTGAGCGAATGCATGGCGCCCTGGAACACGATTGACGCACCGACCCACCTGACCGCGCGCAGCCGCCCGAACGACATGCCGAGCACGTCCTCACCGTCGAGCAGGATCTCACCGGACACTTCGGTGCCGCGCGGCAGCAACCGGAGCAGCGCGATGGCGAGAGTCGACTTGCCACAGCCGGACTCGCCCGCGATGCCGAGCCGTTCGCCGGCCGCGAGATCGAGGCTTACGCCCCGGACGGCCGGAATCGCCGTCTGTCCACTGTGGTAGGTGACGTGCAGGTCCCGTACGGTCAGCATCTCAGCCATCCCGCAGCCGCGGGTTGAGCACGGCCTCCAGCGCCCGGCCGCACAGCGTGAACGACAGCACCACCAGCAGGATCGCCAGGCCCGGAGGAAGCAGGTACCACCACGAGCCCGCGGTCACCGCACCCGACGCGTAGGCCCGGCTCAGCATCGTGCCCCACGAGATGCGCGTCGGATCGCCAAGGCCCAGGAACGACAGCGTCGCCTCGGCGAGGATGGCGCTGGCGACCTCCAGCGTGGTGCTCGCGAGCACCAGCGGCATCACGTTCGGCAGCACGTGCCGGGTCATCTGGTGCCAGTGGCCGGCCCCGAGCGCGCGCGCCCGTTCCAGGTACGGCCGGGCCTCCACCGCGAGCGTCTGCGCGCGGATGAGCCGTGCCGTGCCCGGCCACGACGTGACCCCGATCGCCACGATGATGGTCACCATGCTCGGCCCGAGCACCGAGGCCAGCGCGATCGCCAGCACGAGCCGCGGCAGCACCATGAACCAGTCGGTGACCCGCATCAGCAGGCCGGAGAACCAGCCGGAGAAGTGTCCGGCGGCGACGCCGATGAGGGTACCGATGCCCATCGCCAGGAGCGTGGCGGTGATCCCCACCAGAAGCGATACCCGCGCACCCCAGATGAGCAGCAGCAGTACCGACCGGCCCTGCTCGTCGGTGCCGAGCGGGAAGCCGTTGCCGGGCGGGTCAAGGACACCGCCGGTGGACTTGGTGACGTCGAGCCCTTCGGCGTCCGTGATCAGTGGCGCGGCAAGCGCGATGCCGACCGTGACGGCGAGGATGACGAGCCCGGCCACACCGGCGCGGTGGCGGCGGTACTCCTGCCAGGAGCGCCCCACCGCGGCGCGCCTTCGTTGCCAGGCGATGGCCGTCATGCCGCCCTCACCCTCGGATCCAGGAACCGGTAGATGATGTCCGCCGCCGTGTTCGCCACCACGACCGCGCCGGAGAAGACAAGGAAGGTCCCTTGCAGCAGCGGCAGATCGGGCGCTCGCAACGCCTCGTAGGACAGGTATCCCAGGCCCGGCCAGGAGAACACGGTCTCCACCGTGATGGCGCCGCCGACCACGCCTCCCAGGTGGAGGAACACCAGTGTGATGGTGGGCAGGAGGGCATTGGGTACGGCGTGGCGGCGCCTGATGATGTCGTCACGGAGCCCTTTCGCCCGTGCCGTCACGAGATAGTCGTTGCCCAGCTCGTCCAATATGGACGATCGCATGACCAGCACATACTGCGCGTAGATGACGGCCGTCATGGTGAGCACCGGCAGCACCAGATGATGCGCGACGTCAAGCGCCGCATTGAACGCGCCCGGCTCGACCCGGTGCGAAACCATCCCGCCGGTCGGGAACAGCCCCAGCGTCGCGGCGAAGACCATGATGACGATCATGCCCAGCCAGAAAGTCGGTGCGGACCAAAGCGTCAACGCCACCGAGACCTGGCTACGGTCGAACGCGCTGCCGCGCCGCCACCCAGCCCGGGTGCCGATCCACAGCCCGAACGTCACCGCGAGCACCATTGCCGAACCGGTCAGCAACAGGGTCGGCCAGAGCCGCTCGGCGATCAGCGAGGTGACCGGCTGGTCGTACTCGAACGACTTGCCGAGGTCGCCCGAGAGGGTCTCCTTGATGTAACGCAGGAACTGTTCGTACAGCGGCCGGTCCAGCCCCAGCTCACGCCGCAGCTCCGCCTTCTGCTCGGCGGAGACCTCCCGTCCCCTCGTAAGGTTCTGGACCGGGTCCCCACCGAGCAGGCGGAACAGGAAGAACGCCGAGAACAGCACCATCAGCAGGCTGAACGCAACGCTTCCCAGCTTGGCCGCCAGGTACCGCGCCACTAGCTACTCACGCTCGTCCGCGGTCCGGCGGCGGCGCATGAAGAAGACCAACCCGGCGGCAAGGGCGACCGCGGCGACGGCGCCACCGGCGATCAGCACGACCCTGAGCCCATCGCCGTCCTCATTGGCCTTGCTGGTCACGGGCGTTGCCCCCAGGTACCCCCACATTCCTTGCTGGCGAAGGATCGGGCCGGAACCCTCAGGCTGCTGCACGAAGCCGGTGAACCGGTCCGAGCGGTAGGCCTCGAGCGCGTTCGCGTTGTAAAGCGTGATGATCGGCGCGTTGACGTAGAGGTGCTTCTGCATCTCCTTGATGATCGCCGCGCGCTTGGCAGCGTCGGTTTCGACCTGCTGCGCCGTGTACATCGCGTCGTAATCCTTGTTGCAGTAGAACGTGTCGGTGTCCTGGCCGTCGCCGGACGTGTCGGGCGGCAGGTTGGCGCAGATGTGCAGGCCAAGGATGAAGTCGGGGTCGGGGTTGACGCCCCAGCCCGAAATGGCCATGTCGAACTGTGCCGTGTAGAGCTGGCGGGTCAGCTCGTCGCTGGAGACGTTGCGGACCTCGATGTCGATGCCCAACTCCTTGAGCCAGCCCTTGACATGGTCGGCAAGCACCGCCTCACTCGCCGCGGTGGAGTGGGTCAGGAAACGGAACTTGAACGGCTTGGTGCCGTCGGGCATGGTGCGCAGCCCATCGGGGCCCCGCTTGTAACCGGCGTCGTCGAGAATCTTGTTCGCCTTGGCGATGTCGAAGCTGACCGTGGAAGCCGGATCCGGTACCCAATGAAGGGTTGAAAAAACGGCGGGAATGTAGCCCGCGCCCACCGTGCCATAGCCGTCCAAAGCCTTGCGGACAAGCTCTTCCTTGTTGATCGCCTGGTGGATGGCCTGCCGGACCCGGACATCGGTCAGCGCCGGGTGGCCGTCGCCGAAGGTCTGGCCGGTGTTGGTCGCGGCGCCCGGGTTGAAGGTGATGGAGGTGAAACGCCGGTTCGCGGCACGGTTCTGGGTGATCCCGCTCTTGCCGGTCAGCGAGTTGAACTGGGCCGCGGTCATGTCACCGACGATGTCCACCTCGCCCTTGCCCAGCGCCAGCACCGCGGCGTCCGAATTCTTGAAGTACCGGAACACGATCTCGTCGTACTTCGGCGCGCCACCCCAGTAGGACTTGTTCGCCTTCATCCGCAGGAACTGGTCGGTCTTGAACTCGGTCACCTGGAACGGTCCACTGCCGACCATCGGGAATGTGTCGTTCTTGTAGTCGGCGATTTTGGCCGCCTGCGAAGCGAAGATGTGCTCCGGTACGATCGGCGCCTCCAGGGAAAGCATGACCGGGCTTGGCTTTTTCACCTTGATGACCAGCGTGTAGTCGTCGGTGGCGGTCGCCGATGCCATGTTGAGGACGAGACCGCCGTTGCCCCGGCGCGCGTCCGCACTGGTGATCATCAGGTTGTAGGTGAAAGCGGCGTCTTTCGCGGTGATCGGCTTTCCGTCGGAGAAGGTGGCGCCGCGGCGGATGTGGTAGGTCCAGGTGAGCTTGTCGCTGGACTCCTCCCACCGCTCGGCAAGCCCCGGGATAGGCGAATAATCCTTGGCGCTGAACAACATCAGCGGTGTGTAGGCGAGCCGCGCGACCTCGAAGCTGATCGCGCGGATCATGCGGAACGGGTTGAGCGTGTCCACCGACTGGGTCACCGCGACGACCAGGCTGCGCTCGCCGACGTTCAGGTTGACCTGCGGCTCGGCAGACGGTGAAGGGCTCTCCTGCGCATGGCCGCCCAGCGGCGTCATGACGACAAGGGCAAGTGCCCCAACGGTTGCGAGCATGGCAAGACGGGATCTGCGGAGGTTAAGGTATGGGCGCATGTCCGGGCCCTCCAGGAGAAAAAAACTAACGACGTTAACTCGATGTGTGGCAAAAGTCTCCGCGCATCGTCGTCCATCACCGGGCGCACGGTCAAGACTTGTCAGGAAAAAGTGCCACGACCGACGCATTGCGATGTGGCAGATTTGAGCCCATGCCTCAACTTGTGATCCTCACCGGCCCGATCGCGGCCGGCAAGAACACCGTCGCGGACAAGCTCACCGAGCGTCTGACCGGGGCTGGCCGGACAGTCGTGGTGGCTGACGTCGACGAAATCGCCGCCATGGTGGGGGCGCCCGGCGCGGGCGTGGCCGGCTTGTGGTTTGCGGCGCACGAGGCTCACGGTGCGATGGTGGGCCAGTGGATGCGGTCGAAGGTCGATTACGTCGTGGCGGTCGGGCCGTTCCACACGGCCGAGGAACAGGCGGCGCTGACCCGCAATCTGCCGGACGACGCGGCAATGTTGTGGGTTGTCGTCGACTGCGCGGTGTCGGTGACGTTCGCGCGTGCACAGGCCGATCCTGGGCGCGGCCTGTCCCGCGACCCGGGTTTTCATCACCGCGCGCACGGCCGATTCCGGGAGCGGCTGCCGAACATCCCCGCCGACCTGACCTTCGACTCGGAACGGCTTGACGCGGATGCCATCGCGGCGGCGATCGCGGACAGACTGCCGCTACTGCCGGAGAAGGTAAACCTCTAGAGGGGACAGGGTCGGGGAGCGGCGGCTGGGTCGCGGGCGAGGCCGCCTCGGTGATCGGGCGCAGCGTGGCCGGATCGACGATCAGCGTGCGACTGCCGGCACCGGAGCAGGAGAACGGGACGCGGAGGTTGCCGTCGGCCAGCAGTTGCGGCGTCCCGAGGCCGGGCCCGCCCGACACCGGGCCGGAGCCGGCGCCGCGGATGTGCCACCGCCCGATCCACGCGGTCAGCTTGGTGATGGTCCATCCGGTGCCGGCCGGGCGGGCCAGGTAGAGCTGGGTGCCGCCCTGCTCGTCGTACTTGGTGAACTGGTCGGCGAGGTCAAAGCCGAGCTGGCCGATCAGCCGGTCGTTGGGCCCGGCCGTGTCGCGCAGCGCGTTCGAAGCGATCGCCCACTCGCCGACCAGTGGCGACCAGCCGTTGCCGGCCGGACCGTTGGCCCGGTTGAACGTGTCGTTGAACGCCACCGGCTGCGATGCGGCCTGCGCGGGCACGATTTGGGCGACCAGCCGGGCATTGTATCGACGAACACCTGTGCCTCGTTACTCTGGCTGGCGCCTTCCGAGCAGGAGCGTCCTCAGCTGGTCGAAGTTCAGGCGCCACGCGTTGACATCGCAGATGTTGGGTGCGCCCGGCACCTTCGCCCGCGAGCTGTACTGCCAGCCCTCGGGGACGCGGTTGCCGTAGGACGCCCAGCCTCGCCCGTCATTGCCGCCGATCTTCTCGTACAGCTGCTTAAAATTCTCGTTGGCCTGGTTCGGATAGTTCGACGCGATCAGCGGCCCGCGGAACTCGCGCAGGTCGGGCTGCCCGAGATGCTTGCTCCAGTTCCACGGCGGGATGTATCCCACCAGGACGCGGCTGTCCACCTGTGCCCACCGGTCGTCGAAGCGGCGCACGTCCTCCCAGCGCGGCCACATCTCGGCCTTGACCAGTTCGGCGTACCGCTCGACATCGAGCATTGCCCAGTTCGCGTCGTGCCTGTCCAGTTCCCGGCGCAGCCAGTCAACCTGACGATTGATCGACTCCTGGTCGCCCCGCACGATGTTGTGGTAGCCACCGCGAATGCCCATTCCGGCAGCCCTTGCCGCGCGGGCAAAATCCCCGAAATGGTGTGTGGGCCAGTTGTATCCGGACGGATCGCCATAAGTTGCGCGGGCGCACATGCCGGAGATCCCGGCGCGACGTATGCCGTTCCAATCGAGGTTCCCGCCGCGCCGCTTCCAGTCGTGCTGGCTGACGTCGACCGTGAACACCGGCGCGGTCGGCTCCGGGCGGGGTAGCTGCGTCATGGCAGCCTGAGTCTGAGTCCTGGAAGCCGCTGCCATGGGCGTCGCATAGGCGATGGGCGCCGCGACGAGTGCGGCCAGCAGCCCGCGACGCGTCATCGAGCGGTTCAGTGTCCTGTGTTTGCGGTCCACCCTGATGAGCTCGGGCTCTGGCCCGGGGTCGGGGCTGGGCTCGTCATCGAAGAGATCGGGTTCCGGGAGTCGCTTCTTGGCCTCGGACCTTGCGAGCTTCTTCCCGAGTCTTTTCCCGATGAGATTGGGTACCGCCGCCTTCTTTTCCCCAGGCGGGGATTCGGGTTGGGCCGCTGGTTTGGAGGGCTTGCGGCGGGCGGGCGTGATGAGTTCATGGCGACCGTGCCTGCGGGCAACCTCGCGCGCCTCGAGCGCAAGGGCGTACAGCCGGATGAACCGCTGCAAATCGGCGACCATCTCCGACTCGGGGGTCAGGCTGTCGAGGCTGTAGGTGCGCGACACGATGTTGGCGTGCTCGTAGTCAACCGACAACGCGGCCGTGGTGTGCAGGTCAAAGGTAATCTCAAGATCGGAGATGTCTTTGGGGCGCAACGCCGCCCGGATCGTGGTGGCCTCCAGCGCGAGCACCATCCGTGCCCCGGCCCGCCCGAGGTGTTCGGCCATCTCGCCGGATCCCTGGTTGAGCGTGAGCGTTACCGTGCTGTTATCCGCGGCGAACAGGTAGGCGACGTAGATGCCGCGCCGGGTGGTGGTGGTTTCGTCCGGGTTGAAGATGGCAATCCTCGGCGTGATCGCGGGTTTGCCCTTGCCGCCGCTGCCCTCGACCACGTGGTCGGACGGGATCCACTGCTTGAACTCGGCTTCGGCCTGGCGCAGCAAACGATGTGCCTCGCTCGACATCGGCAACTGCCGGTCGTACGTGGCACCGATCTCGCCGATCAGTTTGTGCAGCTGCACGCCGGATTCCTCCCATATAGATCGCGTGCTTGGGGGTCAGGAAGGCCGCGATCTGGGTGGGAATCCATTCGCGCTCGGGGGTTGACTTCTTACGGCCCGGCCAACGGTAGCTGCACCCTGCAAGAAGCTGCCAAGATTTTTCGATAAGGATCATTGAATCGGGGCGAGAATGTCGGCGAGGCCCTCACTGCCGAGTTAGGAAGGAACCGCTATGACACTCCGGATCAAGCGAACCTTTGCGCAGCTGGCGATCGGCGTCCTGGCCGCGACCGGGGGCATCGCCGCGACCGCGTCACCGGCGCAAGCCTTCGGCGGGGAGGTCCTCGGCTGCCGGGTCTCGCCCGGCCCCGCCACCGCATTCACCAACCCGTGCACCAACAAGAAGGGGGCGGCGACCTACAACGCCGGTTTCTGGCTCCAGAACCTGTCCGGCCCCGGCTACACGTTCTCCTGGAGCTGGAGCGGTGGGCCGGTCATCGGCATCGTGGCCGGGTGCACGTCGACCAGCGACGGATGCGGCCTGCTGGTCGCCAACAGCGACACCTTCGTCCACGCGACCGTCACCTACAGCCAGGGCGGGCAGACCGCCAGCCGGTCGGCGACCGCCGTCATCCGGCAGTTCTGCGGAACAGTTCCCTGCTAGGGCGCGTCGCAAGTCCGGGCTCGCGGCCCGCGTCTGCGGCCGCGGCCGCGTCCGCGTCGGCGTCCGCGTAGAGGTTTGGGTCAGGCGGGGGCGAGGAGGCAGAACTCGTTGCCTTCCGGGTCGGCGAGGACCGTCCACGTGACGTCGCTCGGGCCCAGGTCGATGGCGGTGGCGCCCAGAGTCCGCAGTCTGGCCGCCTCGGCCTCGGGGTCGTCACCCGGGTATGGGCGGACGTCGAGGTGGACGCGGTTCCACACGGCCTTCACGTCGGGTGTGCGGAGGAACTGCAGATACGGGCCGACGCCCTTGGCGGAGCGCAGTACAGCGTTGTGGTCGGTCACCTTGTGCACGGTCCAGTCCATGGCCTCGCCCCAGAAGCGGGCCATGGCACGCGGATCCGCGCAGTCGACCACTACCGTGGCGATCGGTCCGGTGTCCTGGTAGAGCGAGTCCAGCACGCAGAACTCGTTGCCCTCTGGGTCGGCCATGACCGTCCATGGGACGTCGCCCTGGCCTATGTCGGCGAGTGTCGCGCCGAGGTCCTTCAGGCGTGCGACCATCTCCGCCTGATGGGCCGCCGAGGTGGTGGCGAGGTCGACGTGCACGCGGTTCTTCACCGTCTTGGGTTCCGGTGAGGCGACGAGGTCGATGCAGACGGCGACGGGGTCGGGGTAGACGAAGCCCACGGGTTCGAGGTTGGTCACGCCGGGTTCCTCGCTGGAGACTCCCCAGCCGAGCGCCTCCGCCCAGAATCCGCCCAGCGCGGAGTCGTCCCGAGCCTTCATGTTGATTTGAACAAGCCGCGTTGCCATGCCGGCGATGCTAGCGCGGTTGGTGCGCGGGCCCGATGCCTCCTCCCGCGGGCTCGAGCGCCTAGCCTTGAGGACCAGTGATCGGCACCTCAGACGGAGGCACCGGTCGCTCCGTACCGGTCAACGTGGTGCCATGACCGTCCTGCTGTCTGATCCACGGGTGTCCGCTGTTCCGGTTCGTGACGTCGATGAGCCGATGGTCGCGCTCGACCGCGGGTTCGGGCCGGATACAGCCCTTGTCCGTCGCGGGCTTGCCATCCGGCTGGAGTCGGCGCGGGCAGCCCTGCCGCCGGGGATCTTCCTCCGCGTGGTCGAGGGCTACCGCCCCGCGCACCGGCAGCAGGCGATCATCGAGCGCTACTCGGCGGAGATCCGTGCCGGACGTCCCGGCATCACCGCGCCCGAGCTTTCCGTGCTGACCAGCCGGTTTGTCGCGCCCCTCGAAGTGGCGCCGCACGTGGCCGGCGCGGCCGTCGATTTGACGCTTGTCGACTCGCGTGGCGAGGAACTCGATCTGGGTACGCCGATCGACGCCACCCCGGAACAGTCCGGCGGACGCTGCTACTTCGCCGCCGAAGGGATCAGCGCCGAGGCACGGGCGAACCGCGACCTGCTCGCCCGGGTGCTGGGCCGCGAGGGGCTGGTCAACTATCCCACCGAGTGGTGGCACTACTCGTACGGTGATCGCTATTGGGCCCTGGTGACCGGCGCCGGCACCGCGCTCTACGGCCCGGTGCTCGGGAGTGCCGGGAGTGTTGAGTGAGCGTGCTCGCGCTGGAGCCGCGCACCGCTTGCCGCCGCGCCACTCTTCAGGTCGACCTCGCCGCTGTCACCGCCAACGTCCGCACCATCAAGTCTCGTACGGCCGGCGAGGTGATGGCGGTGGTCAAGGCCGACGGCTTCGGCCACGGTCAGGTCGATGTCGCGCGTGCCGCACTTGCCGGCGGAGCCACCCGCTTCGGTGTCACCAGCATTGACGAGGCTCTGCCGCTGCGCGCGGCGGGCCTGACCGAGCAGGTGCTGAGCTGGCTCAACCCTGTCGACGCAGACTTCGGCACCGCATTGCAGCAAAACATTGATCTGGGGGTACCGGGACTCGGCCACCTGCGCGCGATCATCCGCGGTGCGCCGGGGGCGCGCATCCATCTCCAGCTGGACACCGGGCTGGGCCGGGATGGCGCCGAACCCGCCGAGTGGGATCGGTTGTGCCGCGCCGCCCGGGATGCCGAGCGGCGTGGACAGGTGCGCGTCGTCGGGATCATGGGTCACCTGCCGTGCGCCGATCAGCCCGGCCATCCCGCGAACGCGGTGGGCCGCGACCGGTTCGTCTGGGGAGTTTCCGTGGCAAGGGCGGCCGGTCTGCGCCCGGCGGACCGCCACCTCGCCGCGACCGCAGCCACCCTCTCCGACCCGCTTGCCCACCACACCATGAGCCGCGTTGGCGCGGGCCTTGTCGGCATTGACGAATCGGGCACGGTACGGCTGCGGCCCGCCCTGACCCTGACCGCCCCGCTGGTGACCGTCCGCAGCGTTCCGGCCGGCACACCGGTCGGCTACGGGCACACCTGGACGACGCCGCGCCCGACCCGGCTGGGCCTGATCCCGGTCGGCTACGCCGATGGCCTGCCCCGGCTGGCCTCCCACCGCGCCGAGGTCTGGGTCGGCGGTGCGCGCCGGCCCGTCGTGGGCCGGATCTCGATGGACATGGCCGTCGTCGACCTCGGCCCGGACCTCGGCCCAGACCTCGGCGACACCGCGACCGCTGACACGTTGGCCCCGCCCGTGACCGCCGGCGACACCGTGACCGTCTTTGGCCCGGGGGACCACGGCGAGCCGACCGTCGCCGATTGGGCCCGTTGGGCCGCGACCCTCGAACACGAAATCGTCACCGGCCTCAGCGCCCGCCTGCAACGAAGGAGTGCCCCATGACCCACACCCGCATCGCCGTCATCGGCGGCGGCCGGAACTGCGAACACGAGGTCTCCCTCGCCTCCGCCTCGGCGGTCGCGGACGCGCTGGCCGAGGTCGGCTACGAGGTCGTTCGCCTCACCATCGATCCCGACGGCATGTGGCGGGAACGGGGGAACCGCCCGATCGGCCTGGCCGGGGCGGTTCAAGCACTGCGCTCATGCGAGGTGGCTTTCCCTGTGCTGCACGGTCCGCAAGGTGAGGACGGCACGCTCGCGGCGCTGTGCGATCTGGCGGATGTGCCGTTTGTGGGGTCGCCGCTGGGCGCGGGCGCGCTGGCCATGGACAAGTGGGCCACCAAACTTGTCGCCGGTGCCGTTGGTATCGCCACCGCGCCGGCCCAGCTGCTCACCCGGGGCACCGCGGCGTCGTACACCTTCATCCGCCCGGTCGTGGTCAAACCCGTCGCCGCCGGATCCAGCCGCGGTGTGACTCCCGTGCACAGCGCCGCCGGGCTTGGCCCTGCCCTGGACGCCGCGTTCGCTTTCGACGACCGGGTTCTGGTGGAGGATCTCATCATCGGCCGCGAGATCGACCTGGCCGTGCTTGGCCGCCCCGACGGAACGCGTGTGGTGGCGCCGCCGCTGGAGATCGTCGTCCCGGACGGCGAGATCTTCGACTATTCCGCCAAGTACACCGGCTCGCCGCGGTTCCTTGTCCCTGCCCCACTGGATGAGGTGGCCCGCAAGGATCTCGAGCGGGCCGCGGTGGACATGTTTGACGCGCTCGGCTGCGGGGGAGTCGCCCGGATCGATTTCTTCCTTACCGATAATGTGCCGGTCCTCAACGAGGTGAACACGATGCCCGGCTTCACCGCGCACTCGCAGGTGCCCAGGATGTTCGCCGCCATCGGGACGTCCTTCCAAGAACTGCTCGATTTGCTGGTACGGGATGCGCTGCCGGCATGAGGGCGAGCCCGCTGCGTGGTGACCGTCACCGTCACCTCTTTTGCGGGTGGGCGTCCTCACCCAGGAGGATGGCTCGATGAGCGAAGCAGGGTGGCGCCCGTGGCTGCCCGAGGGGATCGTGGCGCTCGTCGTGTTCGCGGTCGGTTTCACCGAGGCGTACTTGACTTGGATGGCCACGGGTTACCACAAGGCAGGCTTCGTCCTGGCGATGGGCGTGGCGGTCGCGGTCGGTCTGTGCCGCCGCGCGCCCGGTGCCGCGCTCGGAATCGTATGGGCGATGGGCTTTTTTCACGTGGTCAGCCACGCGTCGATCATGCTGTCCGAGTTCGCGCTGGCCGCCGTGTTCTTCGGCGGCGCCCGGTGGGGCCGCAACGCGACGATGGTGCTGAGCGCGCTGTCGGTACCACTCGCCGTGGTGGTGGCGTTCGTGCTCCATGATGGCGCGGTTCCCATCGTCCACCTCCTCGTCGGCCGTTCGGTGCCGGGCGGCGGCATCGCCCAGAACGAACCGACGGCCGGGCTTGTCCTGTCGCTCATCGGGATGCTGCTCGTCGCCGGCCCTTGGCCGGCCGGCCTCGTCATGCGTTTCCTCGAACGGGCGAGCACCTCGCGGGAGTCAATGCTCGCGGCCGAGGAGGCCGCCGCCGGGGCTTGGCGCGAGACCGAACATGCCCGTGAGATCGCGCAGCTGCGCGACCAGCAGACCCGGCTCGCCCGCGACGTCCACGATGTCGTCGGCCACTCGCTCGCGGTGATCCTGGCTCAGGCCGAGTCCGGGCAGTACCTCGATGACAGCGCCAGGCTGAAAAAGACCATGCAGACGATCGCCACCTCGGCGCGTTCCTCCCTGCAGGACGTCCGCCAGGTGCTCTCCTCCACCCAGCAGACGACCACAATTCCCGGCGATGCCGGCAGTTTCGACGGTCTCATCGACGGGGTGCGCAGCAGCGGACATAAGATCGTCGCGACCGAGCTGGGCACACCGCGCCAGCTGCCGCAGGAGACAGAGGCGGTGGCCTATCGCGTGCTACAGGAGATGCTGACCAACGCGATCAAGCATGGCCGGCGGGACCAGCCGATCGTGGTCGAGCGGCACTGGCCCGCGGCGGGACAGCCCGGTGGCTTCGCCGACACCCTGCGGATCGAGGTGAGCAACGTGGCTGAGGCTACGCCTGACAGTGACGGCGGTGCCGGGCGCGGCCTGGACGGCATGCGGCGGCGGCTCGAATCCATCGGCGGCCACCTCGACCTGCGCCGCCGTGAGCAGCCCGCCGGGACGACCTTCACCGTGACCGCGTGGGTGCCGGTGCAGGGCGGAGCGCGATGAGCGACGAGATCACGGTGCTGCTCGTCGACGATCAGGAACTGTTCCGGGAAGGGGTAAGGGTCATCATCGACGCCCAGGAGGGCATGCGCGTGGTCGGCGCGGCCGGCGACGGGGTGGAGGCGGTCAAGCTGGTCGAGGAGTTACAACCCGACGTGGTACTGATGGATGTCCGGATGCCCGAGATGGACGGCGTCGAGGCGAGCCGGCAGATCTTCGCCCCCGAGCGGATCGCGCAACGGACCAAACCTGTCCGGGTAATCGTGCTGACCACGTTCAACCTCGACGACCGGGCGGCGACCGCGATCCGCCACGGCGCCAGCGGTTTTCTCCTCAAGGACACCACGCCGCTGATGCTGCGCGACGCGATCCGGACGGTGCACGCCGGCAACGCCGTCCTCGCCCCGCAGGACCTCGCCACGCTGCTGGACAAGCAGTTCCAGGCCGATGAGCCACCGCCCGCCGCGTTCCTAGGGTTGACAGACAAGGAGCGCGAGGTGTTTACCGCCGTTGCCCGCGGGCTGTCCAACGCGGAGATTGCCGGCACCGTGTTCGCCAGTGAGTCCACGGTCAAAACCCATGTGGGCGCGATCCTTCGCAAGCTCGGGCTGCGCGACCGGGTACAGATCGTCGTGTTCGCCCACGAGCACGGTCTGGTCTAGCTCCAAGTCATGTCGATCTGGCGCTCGAAGTTGACGAAACCGGCACGTTCGAACGCCCGCGCCATGGGCACGTTGCCCAGGTCGGTTGCTGCCCTGATGCGCGGAACATCTTGCGCGGCAAGGATTCTCACACCCTCGGCGAGTACCTCGTCGATGTAACCGTGCCCGCGATGCTTCGGCAGCACACCGACATACGCGATGATCGGGTGGTATGCGTTGCGGGCAGGGATGACGAAGCCCACGGGCTCACCGCCGGGCAGCATGGCGATCTGCCACCATTCGCGCGGTGTCGTGAAGGTCATGAACTCGTCCTGGTACTGCTGGGCAGCCGCTTGCATGGCCGTCATCCGGGTCAGATCGGCGCGGCTGTAGGCGTCCAACGTCCCGTCGAGAACCTGTGCCATGAGCCCGATGAGTTCATCGCGGTCATCGGCCGGCCGGAACGTCAAACGCCCCGTGGGCTCGGCGATCGGTGTTCCCGGTGTCCACTCCAGACGGAGCCGCTCCACGAAAAGGCTCGCACCGGTCTGCTGCAAAGCAAACATTCGTTGCTCCACGGGTTGACGGGTTTGCGGGCTGTCACGCCAGTGCGGCGTTACGAAGCGGGAGTACTCGGGCTTCGGGCCGTCGGAGGCGACGGTCTTGGCCATCGCTTCGTGCACCAGCCGGATCCCGTCGGACACGTCCTCGAAGTCGAAGATATCCAGAACCATCGGCTCGGTCCGGCCCGCGCGCGCCCACCAGGCCAGCCTGGCGACAAGACGATCGTCTCTCAACGCCATCCACATCCATTGGGTGTGCCGGCGGCCGGCCGCCAGATCCCCAGCGACCTCTTCGTTCAGGACATACGGGATCTGGTTGAAGAGATCGAGTTCCTCGGGCCCGGAGATCGGGCGGACGGTCAGGTCGCTTGTTTCTTCAGCCATCGCACTTTCCTGAGTCGGCACCCGACGAAGCTACACGACCGAGAGTTAGACCCGGTTGACTGGGGAGCGAGGCGATTGTCCGGATCGTTTGGATGGATTCCTCGGAGTAGTAGGCGGCATGCGGGGGTGACGATCGCACTTGACTGCTGTAGCAACGGATTGCCGGGTTTCCACTCGCGCTGCTTGGCGGGTTCCTCTTCCAGGTCGTCGAGGGCGGCGGCGATCGCTCCCTTGCGCAGCGCCCGATCCAGGGCGGCGTCCTCGATGATGGGTCCGCGGGCGGTGTTGATCAGAATGGCGGTCGGTTTCATCCGGGCCAGGGTGGTGTCGTCGAACAGGTGGTGGGTGTCCGGCGTGAGCGGCCTCTCAGGGTTGGCCGGGTTGTCCCACCACTGCTGGCTGCGCAGCTGCCGTGACGGGCCGCTCACGGCCCGGCTTCCTCGGTCCGGCTTTGCCAGGCCGGTGCCCATGCGCGGCTTCGTTTGGCGGTACCGCTCTCCAGCAGGTCCGCGGTCTGAACCAACGTCAGGTGGGAGAAGCCCTGCGGGAAGTTGCCTATGTGCCGTTGCGCCAGCGGGTCGTACTCCTCGGCCAGCAGGCCCAGTTCATTGCGCAGCCCAAGCAGCCGCTCGAACAGCGCCTCCGCCTCCTGCACCCGGCCCTGCAGCGCATACACGTCGACGAGCCAGAAACTGCAGGCGAGGAACGGACTCTCATCCCCCGGCAAACCGTCGTAGCCGTAACCGGTGTCGTATCGGCGTACCAGACCACCGCGCATCAGGTTCTTCTCGATCGCCTCCACGGTCGAAAGCATCCGGGGGTCGGTGGCGTCGAGGAACCCGACCAGCGGCATGACCAGGACACTGGCGTCGAGCGCCTCGGACCCGTACGCCTGAGTGAACGCGCCGACCCCGGGGTGCCAGGCCCGATCCAGCACCTCGTCGCGGATGCGTTCCCGAAACGCGCGCAGATGAGGCAGCAGGCTCGGTCCGTCCCGGCCGAACAACCCGAACTCCTCAATCAGGCCGATCGAGCGGTCCACCGCCACCCATGCTTCGACCTTGGAGTGGGTGAAATGGCGAGTCTTTTCGCCGCGGACTTCCCAGATGCCTTCGTCCGGTCGCTGCCAGACCCGCTCCAGGTGTACCAGCATGCCGCGCACCAGATCCCACGCCTCCGGCTCGCCCGGCAGCCCCATTTTGCGGGCCGCGTAGAGGCAGCTGAGCGTCTCGCCATACACATCAAGCTGGAACTGGTCCCAGGCCCCGTTGCCGATGCGCACCGGGCGCGACTCCTCGTACCCGGGCAGCCAGTCCAGCGACGCTTCGGTCAGCCGCCGCTCGCCGGCGATGCCGTACATGATCTGCAACTTCGTCGGGTCGCCGGCGGCGGTGCGCGCCAGCCAGTCCCGGTACGCCCGCGCCTCCTCGGCGTACCCGCCGACCATGAACGCGTGCAAGGTCAGACCCGAGTCGCGCAGCCAGCAGTAGCGGTAGTCCCAGTTGCGCACACCGCCCAGTTCCTCCGGCAGCGATGTCGTCGGTGCGGCGACGATCGCCCCGGTCGGCGCATAGGTGAGCGCCTTCAACGTCAGCAACGAGCGCAGCACCGCGTCACGCCACCGACCCTCGTACGCGCACCGGCCGGCCCACTCGCGCCAATACGATTCGGTGTCGGCCAGCGCCTGGATCGGATCTATCGGCGCCGGCATCGGATGGTGAGCCGGCGCCCAACTCGCCACGAATGCCACCGACGCCCCGGCAGCGACCGAGAATGTCGCCGTGACCCGGTCCGGCCCGGTCTGCAGCGCCATCGTGGACCTCAAATAGAGCGCGTCCGGTCCCGCCGTCAGCGATACGTCACCGCCCTCGCGCCGCCGCACCCACGGCAGGCATGCGCCATACCCGAACCGCGGCTCAAGACGGGTCTCCAGCTCGACCTCGCCCGACAACCCCTCCACGACCCGGATCACATCGCTGCGGCCATCGGCCACGGGCATGAAGTCGACCACCCGAACCGACCCGGAGGCGCAGGTGAACTCCGTCTCCAAGATCATAGTGTCGCCTCTGTAGCGCTGCGCCCGCGCCAGCACCGGCTCGGTCGGCCGCAGACCCCAGCGCCCGTGTTCGTCCCGGCCAAGCAGCGCGGCGAAGCAGGCCTCAGACTCGAACCGGGGAACACACAGCCAATCGATGTCGGCACCCTTGGACACCAGGGCCGACCCACGGGTGTCGCCGATGAGCCCGTAATCCTCAATCAGCGCCGCCATCGCCTGCTCCCCGACCCAGTACGACAACCTGCCCCCCAGTCAAACACAGCAGCCCCGACCGGCTAGCCGAAATCAGGAAGTACGGCAGGGGCTCTGCGGTGGCAATGCGGCGGCCTGGGCGGGGTCCACAATGGACCCGCTGGATTGACCTCGGCGAGAGTCGTGTCGCGACAACAGGATTTGGTATCTCAGTCGGCTGTTTCGAGCCGGATGAGCGCGTCGCGGTTCAGGTCGGTGAGGCCGCCACGGCCGAGAAGGGTGAGTATCGTCGTGATCTCGGCGCGGAGCAGTTCGAGCACGCGCGACACGCCGGACTCGCCGCCGGCGGCGAGTCCATAGGCGGCAAGGCGGCCGATGACGACGGCATCGGCGCCCAGAGCGATCGCCTTGACCACGTCGGCACCGCGCCGGACGCCGCTGTCAAGCGCGATCGGGATATCGGTGCCGACGGCGTCGCGGATCTCGGGGAGCGCGTCGAGCGAGGCACGCTGCCCGTCGAGCTGGCGGCCGCCGTGGTTGGAGACCAGCAGCGCGCTGGCGCCGGCCGCGAGGGCCGCATGTGCGTCCTCAGCGGTCATGATGCCTTTGGCGATCCAGGGCAGGGTGCTTTGGGCGACCAGCCCGGCCAGCCTGCTCCAGGGCCACACCTGGGCTTCAGTTTCCAGAAGCCAGCCTAGGCCGCCAAGGGCCTCCTCGGCGCTGGCGAAATTGCCCCCGCCGTACCGGGCTATGTCAGGCATGTAACGGTTGCGGAGGTTACGCTCGCGCCACCCGGTGATCGGGCTGTCGCAGGTTACGCACAGGCCCCGATAGCCCGCATCCTGGTACCTGCGCATCATCTTGAGGAAGCTCTCGTCTGTCCCCAGCGCGTGGAGTTGCCCGAACACCGCCGCGTCCGGGGCTGCCGCCGCGATCTGTTCCAAAGAGTAGGTTCCCGCCTCGGGCGTGATGCTCGCCGTGCCGGCGAGCGCGTTGGCCCGGGCGACCGCGACCTGCCCGTCCGGATGGAACAGCCCGTCCCCGCCGAAGGGTGCGGTCAGGACCGGGAGCGCGAGGTCGACGCCGAGAAATCGGGTCGCGGTCTCCGGGGACGAAAGGCCGCTCATCACGCGCGGACGGAATGCCCAGCGCTCGAAGGCTCGCCGGTTACGCCGTAGCGTCGTCTCGCCGCCGGCCCCGCCTTCCAGGAAGTCACGTACGCCGGTGTCCAACTTCGCGAGCGCGGTCTCGCGGATCTCATCGAGGGTGGCGAACTCGGTTTCGGTACCGTCGACGGTGGTACCCATGCCTATCAGGTCCTGTGTGGTCATTCCGTTCTTCCTTTCCTCCATGAGATTCCGGCAATGGTTGCGCCGGGCCGATGCCGTCGCATCGGGAGATCGCCTATGCGCGGACCGCGGAGGTCTTTAGGAAAATCCGGCGGGTACTTAGTCCACTGGCAGCTGGCTTTCTCGCTTGACGGGTTGGGGTGGCGAGCGATTTGCTCACAGCGTGGGGGGAGTACGCCTTTTCGGGCGGGACGACGAACTGAAGCAGATCGCGCTTGCCATCCAGCAGACGCGTCGACTCGTTCTGGTGACCGGTGAGGTGGGCATCGGCAAGACCCGGCTGGTGGGGCAGGCGGCGCTGGCGGCCCGGCAGAACGGCGCCTTGGTGGTGGAGGCATCGGGCCTGCCGCTGGACGTACGCCTGCCGCTCCTGCCCGTCATCGAGATCCTCCGCGGCCTGCACAAAGCTTTGGGCCAACCGGCATTCGCCGATATCCTTTCCGGACTTCCGCCATACGCCTTGGATGAGCTGGCTCGGCTCGTACCGGAGGTGATCGGCTCTCGGGCCGTCCCCGACACGCTGCCCGCGGGTGAGTGGCAGCGGCAGCGGCTGTTCGCCGCGGTCGACCTGATCCTGACCCACGCCGCCAGCGACCGCCCGGTCGTGGCGGTCATCGAGGACCTTCACTGGTGTGACGCGGCAACCCTGGACTTGCTGACCTACCTGCGCGCGTCATCCAGCGACTCGATCACCCTGATCGTGACCTGCCGCAGCGACGAGGCTCCCCTCGATCCGCTTGTCGCGCGCTGGGTCGAACAGGCCCGCCGGCCCGAGACGGTAAGGCTGGACCTGGCCGGCCTCACCCGCACGGCGATCGCCGAACTCGCCGCCCAAACCCTCGACAGCAGACCGCACGAGGCCATGATCGCCGAACTGCACCGGCGTACCGAAGGCAACCCGTACTTCGCCGAAGAGCTACTCGCGGCCGCCATCGCCGCTGGCGGTAAACAGCGGGACGTAGCCCTGACTCGCGAACCGCCACGCCCGCTGGCCGAACTGCTCCTCGCGCGTTCGCGCCGGGTCAGCCATCCCGCCCGAGCCGTGCTCGCGGTACTCGCCGTGGCGAGCCGGCCGATCTCGGAGATCATGGTCGCCCGGGTCACCGGGATGGCGACGGCAGAAGTTGCCTCAGCCATGCACGAACTCGTCGACGCCAGGCTCGCCCTTCCCGACAGCGACCGGCCCGAACTCGGTTGCCGGGCAAGGCATGCGCTGCTGGCCGAGGCGGTCGTCGGTGACATGCTCGCCGACGAGCGCCGCGACGTTCACGCCGCGATCGCCGCCGCACTTGAGGCCGTGGAAGACCCGGCATTGTCGGCGGAGATCGCCGGTCACTGGTCCGCCGCCGCCCGGCCCCACGACGAGCTCAGATCGCTGCTCGATGCCGCCGAGCACAGCCATCGCCTCCGCGCATACTCGCAGGCCGCTGATCTGTGGCAGCGGGCGGCCGGTATCGCCGAGAGCCTGCCGGAGGCCGCGGAGAAAGGTGGCGTGGAACCAGGTTGGCTCCGGATCCGGATCATCGACGCACTGCGGGCCTGCGGCCGTGACCTTGACGCAGCGGATCTCACCGAGCAGACCTACGCCAGACACCACGACTCAGCCAGCGGCGCGCTGGTGGCCGCGGTGCTGCACCGCACCGCTGAGCATCGCACCAACGTCGAGCCACGCGCGGCATATGCCCTCTTCGAGGAGGCCTCGCGTATCTACCGGACCCTGCCCGAGTCGGCCGAGTACGCGCGCCTGCTGGCCGACCACGGACGCTTCATGGTGAGGGACGGCCACGATCGGGGCGGCGAGTCCGTCTTTCGAAGGGCGCTGGAGGTCGCCGAACGCTGCGGAGCCGCGCTTGAGGCCGCAAACGCGTTGATGGGCCTGTTCTACCTCGCGTTCATGCGGGGTGATTCGTCGGATGGGTTCGCCCTGCTGGACCGCGCGCGTGTCCACACCGGATCCGGGCCATCCACTGAACTCCATGCCCGCGTCGATATCATGATCGCGCTCGCGCACAGCGACGCGCTGCTCAATATGGGGCAGTTGGCGGCGGCCGAACGGGTGGCCAGGGAGGGCCTGGCACAGGCTCGGCGGGCGGGTGCGGAGTGGGGCCAGGACGGAGTGCTCCTGCACACCACGGCGATGGAGGCGCTCCTTGAACTTGGCCTCGTCGATTCCGCGGCCGCGCTCGTGTCTGACCTACCCGACCTTCCCGACCTTCCCCCGACGATGCACGACTGGCACCTTTACATCTGTCTGGCACAGTTGGACATCTGCCGCGGTGCGATCGACTCGGCCCTTGCCCGCGCCCGCGCCGTCGACATGCTCGGCCTCCCCGGTCCCAGGCTGTGGGTGTACGACCGGGTGCGGGCCCTGACCCCGGTCGAACTCTGGGCCGACGACCACACGGCAGCGTTGCGCCGGGTCGAACAAGGGCTAGCGTTGTTGGGCGGCTGCTCGGTGGAGCAATACTGCGGTGAGCTGTTCGCGCTCGGTGCCCGGGCCGCGGCCGATATGGCCGAGACCGGCCGAGCGCGTCGCGACGCTGAAGCGGAACGGGCCGCCCTCGCCGCCACCGACCGCCTTCTGGCCACCCTGGAGCAGATGAGGGACCGGCCCTTCACCGACCATCCGTTCCTGGCCACCACTCCCGGTGACCGGGCCGACTGGCGGGCCGAACTGTCGCGGGTCCGTGGGGTGCCGGACCCGGACGCGTGGGCCGAGGCGGCGGGGATCTGGCAGCGACTCGGCCGCCCCCACCGCAGCGCGTACGCGTTGTTGCGGCAAGCCGAGGCGCTGCTGGCCGGGTCCCGCAACCCGGCAACCGCAGCCGACGCCTTGCGGGCGGCGGCCGAGGCGGCCAGCGGGATGGTACCTCTGACCACAGCCATCCATCGATTGGCGCAGAGGACCCGGATTTCTCTTCGTACGGTGCCCACGCCCGCACCATCGGAGTCGCCGGTGCCGCCCGCAACGGACCCGTACGGGCTCACCAACCGCGAGCGGCACGTGCTTAAGCTGCTCGCCCGGGGCTACACGAATGCCCGGATCGGCGAGGAACTGTTCATGAGTCCGAAGACCGCGGGCGTGCACGTGAGCAACATCCTGCGCAAACTCAATGTGGCGAACAGGGCCGAAGCGGCGGCCGTGAGCGAACGGGCCGGACTAACCGGACCCGACATCTAAGCAGCCGTCGTCGGTCTGCAGTTTAGTTGTTCGAGCATAGAGGCGCGCTCGCCGATGTCGCGGGCGATCGCCAGGGCTCGGACGCCGTAGTCGAGGCCTGCTTGGCTCGGCCGACTGCCGCCCAGGGCTTTCCCCATATGTGCCACCAAGCCAGGGCTTGGTCGAGGCCGGGGCGGATTGCGACGGGTGCCGGTCAATCCTTTGCCAGTGTAAATGCGATCGGCGGGTACCCCATCGCCAGTAGCGACTGGCGTTGGGCGGTGAGGTTCTGCTCGTCGGTGGAGCAGCGGGCATAGCCCGTCAACATCGTGGTACCCATACCGGCGAGTGCGCTGCAAGCCGGCGATCAGTGGCCCATTCACCCACATCTACTCCCAAGCTCCAGCCGGGACGCTGATCGTCTCAGCCGCCACCGTCACCAGGAGATGGCTGCGCTGCGCGCCACCATTGCGGCAGTCACGATGCCACGATTCAGCGGTTGAAGGTTCACAACCGCGGGCTGGCTATCGGCCAATAGGCGTTCATGGTGGCTACATGGTTCGGGCCACCCAATTCCACAGTGTTTCAGAATGGGTTCAAGATCTCTGGTGGGAGAAGCGATGTTCCGCACGCTTGGCGCACGACCAACGACCCCAAATCTCCGCGTGCGGAGCCGGTGCCCGCCAGCTGGATCGCCGTTCTGGCAGCGTTCCTCGGGGTCGTGCTTGCCTGCGGTTCACCCAAGCCAGGTGACGTCGACTCCGGGGGTAATCAAGCGCCATCCGTCGAGGAAACCACCAAATCCAAAGTCGCGGTCATGGGGCAGGATTCGGTAACCCTCAAAGACGGGCTGGTGGTTTCCACGAGCGCGCCTGCGGCATTCACAGCGAGCGACACCGCGGCGGGGATGGTCCCCGGCGGGAAGAGCCTCAAGTTCAACATAACGCTAAAGAACACCAGCAAAGATGTCGTCGATGTCAGCTATATCTCGCTCAACGTCAGCACGCCCACCGGAACAGGCAGCCAAATATACGATTCAGCCAACGGCATTGGCGGTGCGGACGTTGGTCAAATGGCGCCCGATCAAACGGCTACCGTGGCCGTCGCCTTCTCCGTGCCCGGCGAGGCCAAGACGATAAACGTCAACGTGCAACCCTCATCGGCCGATGTTGCCCTATTCAGCGGAGAATTGTCCGAATAGGCAATGCCGAGCGGACAGCAGGTGTCGTCGCCTACGCTGGCTCCGTACAGAGGGCTGGGCTTGACCCGCTCTTCCGGTCATGGTCACCGACGAGCGGCAGCAAGCGTGCGGCACACTATGGGCATGGCTAGCTGGCGTCGCGTCCACCCGCTTGGCGCTTCCTCTTCGATCGGGCTCGTGTTCGTCGTCATCGGCGTGGGGTTGACCACCGTGATGACGTTAAGGTTCGTCACGGGCAGTGGAAATTGGGTGGTCAATCCGGTTCTGGGGATTCTGGCGTTCTACGGCTTCCTGTCCTTGTGGACCGGGTTCGCATGGCGCATGTACCGCACCGGTATCTACGTCTCGGATAAGGCCGTACGCATCGTCCACCCGTGGCGGAACCGGGTGGTCGCCTGGAGCGACGTGGCGCAGATCAGCAGCCAGCCGGCCATGCTGGGCGGTTGGGCGACGGTCCGCGTCGCGATCTTTCTCAGGCTCACCAACGGCACCAAGGTGGAAACGCCGGTCCAGAGGCACGCCAGCCGGTTTGCCGGAGGTCTCCGCAAGAACATCGGGCCGGTACTGAGCCAGGCCGACTTCGATGCCACGCTGTCTTTGCTGCGCGCCACGCGCGAGCGTGCGAGCTCTCTGCGACCGTAGTCGCCAACCCACCATCTGAAGATCGCCGCGAGCCCCTTCGCAGCGGCGTTCCCGAGAACAAGCGACGAGAACAGATCGCGTCGCGCTGCGAGGTCGACATCTAATGGTCTGCTAACGGTTCCGATCCAGACGCGGTCAAAGCCGTACAGTTAGAAAACGCTTGTAGGCAAGTGGATCTGGACCGTGGCCGAGCGGACCTCCGCTCATGCCGAGGAGCGGGTGCTTGGTCTCGATGTAGACCATCGTTGCGGTGTGGTGAAGGCGCCGACGGGCCAGCCCGCTGGCGCAGGTCACAGGTGGGTGACTTCGGACGAGACGCAGCGGGACAGTGCCGACCTCGCGCTGCGGCTTGCGCTTTTACGGCTTCCAGTCCAGCCATTGCGGCGAGCTGGCGTACTGCGCCCAACAGTCTCCGGCGCTTGGTCCCGGGACCCCGGATGCTGTCGGTGTCGGGCCTGACGGTGATCTGTTGGCGGTGTGGAGTGCGCATGGCGAGCGACGCCGGTATGGCCGCCGGCTTGTTGCTGGCGAGGGCGGTGTGCGACAGATCGTGCTCGACGGTGCGCTGCGGCCGTCGTTCGTGCAGCCTTTGCCGGGCGGGAGGCTTCTGTTAGTCGCTGCTCGAATGCGCGGTCGTTGGCCGAATGCTCAGGTCTGGACCGCCGACGGCAGGCTCGAGCGCAGCGGACGTCTCGGCGACGCGATCGAGCATGTGCTGGCCACTCCGTAAGGTCGGGTCTGGGTGGCGTTCTTTGACGATGCGTTGTTCGGGCCGGGTGACCTGTCGAGGCACGGTCTTGTCTGCTATGACGACCGGCTCATGGCCACCTGGCGGTATCCACGCGACGGAGGGCTGCCGCTGATCTACGACTGCTATTCGCTCAATGTGGACGGCGAAGATGCCGTGGTGTGTTGTCTCGGCATGCAGGTGGGCACATTCACCTGGTGTCAGTGCGTGCAGGCGTAACCACCGATCACGGGATTTCGCCGGTTGCGGGGGTTGCCGGATTGTTGGTCGACGGCGACAGGGCGCTACTTGTCGGCGGATACCCACCGGAATTCGATGTATTGACACCGACTCGGCTCGGAACGGGTAAGTCCGATCGCGATGGTGCGGTCCGCCGTCTTACACGCCCCGATGGCCGTGAGGTCTGGCTCGCGCGCCGGTTCTGCCGTGGACCCGTCCTGTACGTCTTCGACCACGCGGCCTGTGCCATCACCGCCCTAGACGCGTACATAGAGGCGGGTCCCTCGACCAGGCCCAAACGCCTAGCCGTGGATGTGCCAGGCGGTGCGCGCTTTGGGCAACGGCCCCGATGTGAGAGGCTGATCAGGTGAACCGGCTTGGTAGTGCGACTTCGCCCTACCTCCTGCAACACGCGGACAACCCAGTGGACTGGTGGCCGTGGGCAGATGAGGCATTCTCGGAAGCCAAGCGCCGGGACGTGCCGGTGCTGGTGAGTGTGGGCTACTCGGCTTGTCATTGGTGGCAAGTTCGGTATGTGTCTCAGATTCACGCGGGAAACGAGAGCATGCACTTCTGGAAAATCAACTGCCGGCCCGGTCATCACCCTGCCAAAGCACCGGTCCGTAGCGCGCTACCCGCGCGTTGTTGATGTAAGCCCAATAGCGGTCGCCGTAGGACCAGTGCCACCATTCGATCGGGTAGTTCACCATCCCCACCGCCGTGAGGGCTGCGATCAGCGTGGCCCGGTTGTTGGTGGCGTCGTCGTCGAGGTCGGGATGGTAGGTGTGGCGTGCTGGCCGGCTCGCGTCGTTGACCTCGGTGCCCATCCATAACTCGTGGCCGTCCGTAGTGCAAAGGGTCAGGTCCACGGCGGCGCCGGCGGCGTGTGGTGCGACCTCCGGCGGTGACACGTAGCGTCCGGCTTCGCGGCGCAGCCATTGAGAACCTGCCTGTGGATACTGGGCGCGCAGCGCCGCTACCCTCTCCGAGAAGTATCTGGCTTGAAGTTCGGGTGGGCGATAGCCCTCGATAATCAGGAGTCCGATGGGTGCTGGAAGCACAGTTTGGGCTGTGACCAGCCGATCCGTTACGCCCCTGCGCAGGAGTGCGTAGTGCCCCGCCGGGTCGGCCAGGCGCGGGTCGACACGCAAGGCGCGCACGCTGCGAAGATCGATCAAAGGCTCGCCGCATTCCCGCAGCGGAACCTCGGCGATGACGGGGTCGGAGAGCAGCACCAGATCAGGCATGCTTCAAGGCTCCCCGGAAGTGCTGAAATTTCACCGTAAGGCGGGGGTCCGGCCTGCTCAGGGGATAGGACGGTCATCCCCTCCGAGTTCACGATATTCCCTGGCGCCGTGGGTGCGGAAGGTCGCGAGTGCCGTTTCGAGCGCGCTTGTCGCCTGGGCTGATTGGCCTCGCGCCTGGTAGAGCCGGGAAAGGCTCAACCGGGTGCGCGCCATCCACAGTGGAGCCTCAATGTCCTCCCAGATGCGGGCGGCTGCTTGCAGAAACGTATCGCACAGGTCCCACCTGCCGGCCGCCAGATGAAGCTCCCCAAGCACTCGAAGGGTCGCCCCTTGCCCCCAACGGTCATCCCTCTGCTGGCAGACGGACAACGCTCGCTCCAACTCCGGCAGCAGTTCGTCGCCCCGTTCCAGCCGCACCAGCGTCTTGGCCTGCGCCCGTATCGCGTATGCCTCAAGCCATTCGTCGCCAACCGCCTGGAACGCCGCGCGAGCGCGCCGGCAGTGAGCCAGCGCCTGCGGCAGGTTGCCGGTGGCCCGGTAGTACAGGCCGAGCGTACGCAAGACGAGCCCTTCCCCGCGCTGGGTTTCGATGCGGCGGTACGCGTCCAGGGCCTCCTCCAAATCGGATAGCGCCAGCTCGAACTCGCCAAGTTCCAGCCGCACCGACCCGGACAGCCGTTTGATGTAGCCGACGCTCGGGGGGTCACCGGACATCGTCAGTAGAGCCGACGCCTGGCCGAGGAAATGGAGCGACTCCTTGAGACGTCCCGATTCGCGGCAGGCCGATGCTAGACCGGCGAGGGTAGCAAGCTCCCGCAGAGCGTCTCCGATTTCGCGGAACTTTTCGAGCGCCTCGGTCAGGCTCAATCTGGCCGGAGCATAGCGGTCGCGCATGTAGTGCAACTGACCCAGGTTCGCCAGCATTATTGCCTGACCGCGTGCGTCTTCGTTGTGCCGAGCGGAGGCCAGGATCACATCGATCATCCGGTTACGGAGGTCGAAGCGCCCGGCGCCGATGAAGAACGTCCAGAGCCGTTCCGCGCCGAAGGCGGAGACGAGTTCGTGCATGCCCAGGGCCGCCGCCCGCTCCAGTCCGGGGACAAGGGCGAACTGCTCGCGTTCGAACCACGCACGGGGATCGGTCGGGCTGGCCGTGAACCATCCGGAGATGTCGGCGAATGCGTGCTGCCACTCGACCTCGCCCGCTATTAGCTCGGCTGTGCGTTCGGTCAGGCTTAGCCAGCCTTGGATCACACGGGCCACAGCGGCGAGAAGCGCGTCGCGCTCCTGGTCCTGCTCGGCCCGTTCCCGCGCGTAAAGCCTTACCAGATCGTGAAGCCGGTATCGCGAAATGCCCAGATCATCGACTCCCAGGAACTCGACAAGCTGGCTGTCGACCAGCACCTCGGCGGTCGTCTCCCCGTCCGCGGAAGAACCGTCGATCAACCACGAGACGATATATGACCCGAATTCCGGCACACTAAGAAAACCTAGGCGGCATAGGGAGGTTTGCTGGACTGAGGTCAATGAGTCGAAACTGAGTTGAATGCTTGCACGCACGGCGAGGTCGCCGGCGGCAAGTTCGCTGAGACGCTGGCTCTCGTCGGCCAGGCGATCGGCCAGCCACCGCAGCGGAAGATTCTTACGAGAAGTCAGCCGGGCCGCGGCGATGCGCAGCGCCAAAGGCAGCTGACCGCAATAGTCAACGATTCTCTCAGCGGAGGCCGGGTCAACATCGGCGCGTTCGTCGCCGGCGAGTTGCGCCAGAAGGTTGAGTGCGTCGTCATGCGGCATCACGTCCAGTTCGATCAACGAGGTTCCCAGGCCGCTGAGGCGTGAGCGGGACGTGATGATGACCCCGCAGGTTTGCCCACCCGGCAGCAGCGGGCGGACCTGACCCTCGTCCCGTGCATCGTCGAGCAGGATCAGCACCCGGCGGCCCGAGATCCGTGTCCGGAAGAGGTTCGCGCGCTCCTGGAGGCTGTCCGGAAGGCGAGCATCAGCCATCCCGAGCGCGCGCAGGAAGCGGCCCAGGACTTCGTTCGCGGCGGCAGGCACCTGGCTCATACCGTCGAGATGCGCATACAGCTGACCGTCCGGATAGGACGCGGCGAGCTTCCCAGCCACGTGAACCGCGAGTGTCGTCTTGCCAGTACCGCCGGCTCCAGCGATCACCTGCGGCCGTGATGGCAGGCCACGCAGCAACGCAGCGGTCTCTCCAGATCTTCCGACAAACTCGGCGGGTACCCAGGGAAGCTGCGACGGAATCGCGGCCTCCACTGTGGACGATATCGGACGCCAGTGCAGGTCGTTGCGCAGGATTGCCTCATGGGTGGAGGTCAGTTCCGCGCCGGGCTCCACCCCGAGCTCCTCTATGAGGGCTTGCCGGCCCTCGCGATAGAGGGCAAGCGCATCGGACTGCCGCCCAAGCTGATATAGGGTCACCATCAACTGGCTGCGGAGCCGCTCGTTGGTGGGATGCTCGGCGACCAACGTCGTCAGCTCGGGCGCGAGCTCTTCATAGCGCCCCAGCGTCTGCTCCGCGGAGATGCGCTCCTCGATCGCGCGTAACCGCATCTCCTCCAGCCGCGCCGCCTCCCCGGCGAGCAGTGTGTAGTCCATGCCGGCCAAAGCCGGTCCGCGCCACAGCTCCAGCGCCTGGCGCAACAACTCCGCGACGTTCCCGGGATCGCCAGACTGGCGCGCGCGGGACAGCAGGTCGGTGAACACATGAACATCGACGTCCGTTGGTGCCACCCGTACCAGATAGCCGGGAGGCTGGGTGACTATGACATCGTCGTGGCCCCGCTCCGCGAACGTCCGGCGCAACGACTTGACGTAGGTCTGGATGACGTCGCGGGCTGTCCTAGGCGGACTGTCGCCCCACAGCACATCGATCAAACGCATTATGGGAACGACGCGCCCGCGTTCCAGCAACAGTGCGGCGAGAAGCGCCTTTGGCTTGGCCCCGCCCAGCGGGACCGGAGCCGACGACTCCAAGACCTCAACCGGCCCAAGCAGCAGAAATTCCATCGTGGCCCTACCCCGTATTCGAAACCCTCGATGGCCATGGCCACTAACGATAATTGTGGCTCGATCTCTGCCCCGTCAATCCCTATAACAGCCAGACAAATCATCGCCAATCGGCGTCTCCCCCGCTCCCGTAAGCCACCGTAACGCCGGTTACGGCGTCGTTCCGGACGTGTTGGCGAAGCTTCCTGCGTACGAAAAACACGACCGCTGAAGGGAAGCAACCATGAAGACCCAACTTGCCAGGACGCGGATCATCGCCAGCACGCTCGCGATCGTGGGAGCCTTCGGTCTCACCGTCGGCGGCGTCGCGCTGAAGACGACGGCTTCCGCCGCCCAGCCGGAGACCAGTGACTTCGGGATCGCCAACACCTGCGACCCGAGTGGCAACGGGCCCAACGAGACCAAGACCCGTTCGGAAATCCTTGCCCGCGCCCAGAAATGGGTGGACATCGGGTTGACCTACAATGCCGGCGCTTGCCACGACGATAGTTTTGGTCATTACCGGCGGGACTGTTCGGGCCTGGTGTCGATGGCGTGGGGGTTGGAGATCAACCTCATCTCCGACGGCTCAGCCTCCAGCTTCACGGCATATGCCGCTTCCGGCAATGGGATGTACTTCATCTCCCGCGCCGAGCTTCAGCCCGGCGACGCCTTGGTGAGGCCCGGCCATATCGAGTTGTTCTCCCACTGGGAGAATCCTGGGAGCCCCGGCAGCAGCGCGGCCTTCGTGTACTCGTTCAACTCCACCGGCGAGACCGTCCAGAACCCAAACGCGATCAGCAATTTCGGCAACCTGGGGCGCAACAGCTCGGCCGACGTGGATTCCTACAGATACGTGCGCTACAAGAGCATCAGCGAGGCTGCCCAGCCTTTGCCTGTGATCAGTAGTGGAGGGCATTCGGCTTCCTCGGTACATGTCAGCGGTCAGGTTGAGGTGTATGCGGTGACGCCGTCTGGTGGGATCGTGCACCGGTTCGAGTCCAGTCCCGGTGGTCCGTGGTCCAACTGGTTTCAGTTCGGTCCGGCAACCGGAATGGTGAAATCGGTTGCGGCGTCGCGTCAT
>DASUXL010000231.1:0-2565 GCA_036377915.1 Candidatus Limnocylindrales bacterium | reverse complement strand
CGATTCCGCGCAGACCTCGGCTCGCCCCCTTCCGCCGGCTCCGAACCGGTGGTAGGCCCGCGGACGTTCCGGGAGCTGTGGGCCCGCGTCCCCGACGGCCGCAGTGCCCACGGATCGCTCGTCCACTGTCCACCGCTTCGGATCGGCGGACTCACGGTCCTTGCCGGCGAAGGCGGCCTGTTCGCTGTCCGGCCGGCCGGCCGCGGGCCGGACGCACTCTTCGACGCCAGCGCCGGTGCGCCGGTCACCGGGGTGTACGCCGACGTGGGTGCCAGCCGGCCCGTCAACGCCCCCGCACCTGCGCTCGACGACCTGGTGCTCTTGTTCGGCCGGGATGAGATCTTCGAGGTCGAACCGGAGGAGCTGCCCCACCGGTTGACCCACGAACCCACCCGCCGGATCCTCATCGACTTCGGTCTTCCGGACATGCGCGACGAACACGGTATGGGCCTCTACCCTTTCGGGGACCACCGCATGGACGTCCTGGACGAGGTCCCATGGCCCGACGACCTCGACCCGCCCGCGGAAAGCGGTCCGTTCTTCCAGATCGGATTCTGGATGGGCGGTGAACTCGTCATCGACGGCCCCACCGGACACGTGCTGCGCATCCCCACCCAGCCCGACGAGGAACACCTGTCGGCGCTCCCTGCGGCGCGCAGCCTGGAGGGCTTCCTCACCAAGGTCGCCGTCTGGGTGACCGGCCTGCGGAGCCGCGACACCATACAACCCGGCAGCGCGGAAGCCGTTCTGCTGCCCTGGTGGGTGCTGAGCGCCCTCGCCCGAATCGAGGACCAGGACGGCGTACAGCCTGCCTGGGCGTACGCGCTCTACCACCGCTGAAGCCCGTACCAGCTGTGACGGCCGTCCCGGACGGCGGGACGCGCATCGGCGCACAAGGAGTCACGACGTGGAATCCCGGCCCGACAGCGCCCGCGGACGTATCCCTGCAAACGCGGACAAGGCGCTGGAGATCGCCCGCGCCCGGTTCTCCCCCGTGTGGCCGGACGGCACTTCGGCCCCGCTCGACGTGCACGAATTCGACCTGGGGTACCTCGTCACCGCGCGGCTGCCCCCGCGCCCGCAGACTGCGGCAGGACGACCCCGCCCCCAGGGCAACCCCGGCGGCACGTGCGTTGTCGTGTCCAAGGCCACTGGTGAGGTGACCACCCTTCCCTACCGCCCACCGGCCGCCGCCATCGCCCTCTACCGCAAGAGCCGCGGCGATCACCGAGGAACGCGATGAGACGGGGTGACCTGTCTGTCTCCACGGATCAGGAAAGCGGTTTCCCCATGAGCGTCGGTGGTTCATTTCGAGTCCGCGACGACGCCTGAGACATTCCAGGGTGGTGGACCTGCCGAGCGACGGCTGAGCGCAAGCTGACCATCCGCGTTCGGTGCGCCCGCCGAAGGGCATCGGCGCACTCATGCTCCGCAGACCTTGGACCAACCCGGAGGCGGGGCATGCAATGAGCGGGAGAATGAGCGCGGAGATCTCCTGCGTCGCCGGTGTCACGTCACCTGTCACCCCGCCCGCCCCGCGTACATCGAAGCACCTCACGGAGGACACATGACGTCGCCCGGCCAGCCCGGCCCCGGGCCCCGCCCGCCCGCGAACGCAGACGAAGCGCTGGCGCTGGCCCGCGCCGAGTTCCAGCCCGTACTCCCCGACGGCAGCCCCGCCCCGCTGCACGTCCAGGAGTTCGACCTCGGCTACCTCGTCCACGCCGTCTTCCCCCGGCACGAGACCACCACGGCACCGCCCGCCCTCGGCGGCAGCAACGTCGTGGTCTCCAAGGCCACCGGCAAGCTCGGCTATGTCCCCAACTTCCCGCCGGAGACAGCCATCGAGACCTACCGAAGGCACTACGGCCCGGACGCGTAGCCGGGTACCCCGGCCCGACGCGGCACGTCCGCAGGGATGCCCGACGGTCCCCTGTGCGGTGCCAAACGGCAAGCAGGAGGAGGACTCATGGCAGCGCAGGACCGGCCGCGCTCCGCGCCGGGTGCGGGTCTGTCAAACCAACGGCCCTGTCTCACTTCCGGTGGTGACTGAGCGTCGTGAGGGTCGTTGATGTCTGTGCGGAGGATGTCAACGAGCTTGTGCAGACGGTGTTTTCGGGTCTGTTCCCGCTGGTCATCGAGGATGTTGTCGACGAAGGTGAGTGGATCGTGGTGCGGGCGCGGACGCCACGGGACTCGGCACGCTGCCCGGTGTGCGGGGTTTCCTCGGAACGCGTGCATGGCTATCGCTGGCGGACAGTGGCCGACGTGCCGGTCGACGAACGACGCGTGGTGGTCCGCGTGCGGGTGCGGCGCCTGGTATCTCGTCTCGTTCGAGGAACGCCGCCTCTTCTGCGATGTGGTCGTCGAGACGCGGAATCGACGTGCCCCGGCAGCAGTTCTTGACCCGCAGCGGGGCTCGGCTTGCACCGCGGCCTCGACAATGGTGAACAGCAGCCCACGCCGGTTCCGCGGCGACTTCGGCGACGCCGGCCGGCGGAACCACTTCTCCGGGTCGTCGGGGGCGCGTTCGCCCTGCCGCTCGGCACGCACCCACGCTTGCAC
>DASUXL010000230.1:0-46918 GCA_036377915.1 Candidatus Limnocylindrales bacterium | reverse complement strand
GGCGCCGGGGGGAGCCAGCCGTTGCCGGACCAGTAGGCCACCGAGTGGAAGGGCGCATCGCCGGGCCGCACCGCGCCGAGGGGTCCGTGCCGCAGGAACTCAAGCTCGTCGGCGTCGAAGGTGAACTTGAACTCTGTCCAGTAGGCATCGGTGCCTCCCGGGACGAACTTCCACGGGTAGTTCATGAACGAGGTCGATTCGAGGTGACCTACTTGTGGTTCCCAGCGGTGGGCGAGGTTCAGCGCGTGGCCGAGTTCGTGCACGACGGTGCGGATGGCGTTGCGGTCGGGGTTGTGGTGGTGGGCAGCCGCGTAGGCGCGGATCTCGTCGAGGAACACGGCCGCGCCCTGACGCGGCAGGACACCGGCCCCGTCGAACATGATTCCCTGCAAGCCCTCGAGCGTGCTGTCGGAGAGCAGAAGCAGGTGCAGTTGCCAGGCGGCGGCGGACAGGTCGCTTTGCGCTCTTGCCGTCATCGTGTCGTGCAGCAGCGTGAACATCCGGGAGAAGTCCCACGGCTCGGCCTGACGCGGTATCCGGCCGGGGGCGCCCACGGCGCGGACGGCGAAACCCGCCCGGCGTAAGCATTCCCGCTCATTGATATCCGTGCCGGCGAACGCCGTCGGGCCGGGTGCGACGACGTCCTCTTCGGTTTCCACCTCCAGTCCCAGCTCGCGCACCTCGGCGCCACGCCATTCGACGGTGACCACCGCGTCCTGCCCCGCGGGCAGACCCGGCAGGTCCATGTCCGGCCGGACGGTCACGATCAGCCCCGCCGAGGGTTCACCATTTGGCGCGATCGTCATGGTTCCGGCCACCAGGCCGCTGCCCGTGGTGGCCACGCTCGCGCTGAATTCCGCCGCCCAGCGGCCGATAGCGGAGTCGCATCGCAGCCCCCACCTGGTCCTGACGGACGTAAGGTAGTCCGTGCCGCGAAAGATGTCCGCGCTGATGACGCCGGATCCGCCGACATCGATGCGTAGAGCGACGGAATAGCTGTCGCCACTTCCTTCGTACCGCCCGTCGTAGTCCATCGTGGTACTCCCTCGAACTCTCACGAACTCTCATCTGTCATTTCGAGCGCGATGGAGTCACCGTGATACGTGTCCCGGCGTGCCGATCTCAGCGGTGAGACTTTCGAGGATGTCCGCGGCCCGGCCCAGGGTCGCCAACTCCTGCTTGGACAGTCCGTTCAGGAGCCCGGCCACCAGCCGGACCCTCGCCGCCCTCCCCCGCCGCAGCAGCCGCTTGCCCTGCGCGGTCGCCTCGACGCGCACCACGCGCCGGTCACGCTGATCCCGCACACGCAAAGCGTGGCCCGAGGCTTCAAGCGCCGTCACGAGTTTGGTGATCGCCGCCGGCGTGACGCGTTCCATCTCCGCGAGCCGGCTCATGGATTGCGGCCCGGCGAACGTAAGTATCGAAAGCAGTGATGCCCGAGGGCCGTCCAAGCTCATCGCGCCGTCGGCGGTCGCTGCCCGCCTGAGCAGGTGGATCGCGGCCGAGTGGAGCCGGTCGGCCACCGCGCCTCGCTGTTGACTCGCCAAACCCACTTCCTTTACTCTGGTAAAAGATTAACCAAGGTTAAGTATAGGAGGGCGGATGGCACTCGGGCCGGTGGGTCAAATCCACATCAGCGTCACCGACCTGGACCGCTCGGTCGCCTTCTACCGCGACGTGCTGGGCATCCCGCTACTTTTCGAGGTGCCGGGGCAGCCGATGGCTTTCTTCGCCAGCGGGGATGTGCGGCTTTATTTGGGGGTACCGGAAAGCGACGCCTTCAGATCCAAAAACGTCATCTACTTCCATGTCGACGACGTCGACGCCGAGCACGAGCGGCTCACCGCACTCGGTGTCGAGTTCCACGACAAGCCGCACGTCGTGCACCGTGACGGCGCCGGCGAGCTGTGGATGAGCGCCTTCAACGATCCGGACGGCCACGTCCTCGTGCTTATGCAGCAGCGCTGAGCCGCTTGGCGACCGCGGCCTCCTCCACGTCCCCCAGCGGCGGCGGGGGCGGGGTTGGCGGCCGCCAGGCGACCGCGCCGACGGCGGCGCCCGATCCGGCCACGACCAGGAGGGTGCCCAGCCAGAGGGTCAGCGGCCACTGGACGCCGCCGGCGATGTGGTACCCCACCAGCTGTCCACTCCAGACGGTGAACGCCGCGATCCCCATGACGATGGGCGGGCCATAGCGCCAGCCGCGCCACGGCGCCTGTGTGAGCAGCAGCTCGACGAGGATGGCACCGGCCGTCGCCCCGAGGACTCCGGCCATCAGCAGTGATCCGGACCAGCCCTGGCTCATGCCGTAGACCAGCAGCGTGCCCGTGACGAGGATGAGCCCGCTCAGGGTGCCGATGCGGTAACGCCCGTCGCGCAGCTGCCACAGCACCGGGATCAGGAAGATCATGGTGAACGCGAGCAGGCCGGCGATCCACAGGATGACGTTCTGCTCGTCCTGGTACTGGACGAACGGCGTGTTCGGCGCGGCCCAGCGGAACGGGGCGAGGTAGTTGAGGAAGAAGCCGACGACCGCCACCACCGAGGCGAGCGAGATGAGCTCGGGGATTGTCGCGGTGTCCGAGACGGCCCGTTGCGAGCGCCACGCCGTTGTCCCCATCAGGAGAAAACCGCACAGCAGCACGATGTGTGGCGGGCTGAGCAGGGCGTCGATGGAGGTTTCGATGCCCAGCAGCTCGTGCCAGAACATGTCGGCCGCGCCGCCGACCGCGAAGATTGCCGCGCCGATGGTGCCCGCTTTGTATCCCACCGGCAGCCTCCCGAACACGGCCTGCGGGCTGTCGCCGGGCCGGCGCACCATCAGCCCCACCACGGCAAGCCATCCGAAGAAGGCGGCAAGCCCGGAGTAGAAGACGGCGTGCCACGGGGTGAAGAAGGTTTCGAGGCGGTCGCCCATGTTCACGTGCGCCCAGCCGTCGATGTAGATGCCCACGATGATCCATGCGCCGATCAGGGAGCTGATCAGGTCACGCGTCCATGTCGAGATCCTCACGACAATTCCCCAATCACTGCAACCAATTCCGCTCTCTCGCCCACCATCCTAGCTGCAAGCGGGAGTGTGCACCGGTCTCGCTCATCAGCCTGTGGACCTTGCGGGCGACGGTGCGGCGGCTCATGCCGAGCCGGGCGCCCACGGCGTCGTCCGTCAGACCGGCCACCAGCAGCGACAACACACTCCGGTCCTGCTCGTCGAGGGCCGGGGACTCCGAGGTCACCGGCGTTGCCCCGGACCAGATCGCTTCGAAGAGTGCCCCGAGGGCGTCGAGCAGCCGGCCGGGCCGGACCATCAGGACGCTCGTTTCGAGTTGCATCAGCGCGGTTGTCCGGTCGGCGAGGGCGAGGTTGGCGGGTACCCCATGAGCCAACCGGATCTGGGCACCACCCTTGACCCACGGCGCCGAGGTGTCGCAGACCAGCCGGTAGGTGATGCCGCGCGGCCGGGGCGGCGCGGGGGCCCAGTCCGCGGATCGGGCGAGCACGCGCAGCTCGTGCTGGGCGTTGCCGATCGCCGCCGCGGCGTTGGTCTGTCCTGATAGGACGACAATCTCCCCTTGGGGCGAGCGGGTCCGCATCTCGGCGGCGAGCCGGTTGGCGGTCTGGCGCACCATCTCAAGGTCGTGGCGGCGCTGCCGGATGAGGTGGTCGACGCCGATCTCGATGGGGATGGCGATGACCTGCTCGTGCGGCGGAGGCGAAAGTTGCGCCAGGCCGCGGGACCGCAGCCTGGCCACCGCCGCACGAGCGGCACGCCGACCCTGACCGGTGGCGGCCGCCAGGGCGGCGATTGAGGTGGGACCTTGCCGAACCAGGTGGAGGTAGATCTGCTCGTCTGATCGGTCGATACCCAGTGCTTCAAACATCCAACCACCCCCGGACGATTGGATTGTAGAGGGGTGGCACATTCGTGTCACGTCACATATATGACAGCTTCGATATCTTTCGTGATCGATTGTACGTTGGCAGGGTCAGCCCATGACTCTCCACTTGCACCGCTCCCGTTGGGGCAGTGTCCTGATTGGATTATTGGCGGTAACCCTCGCCACCAATCCTGTCTGGGCAGGCGCCGCCAACACCACGGGAGACAAAGTTTCGCCCGCGGTTCGCACCGCGGCGGAGCAGAGCGAGAAGATTACATTCTGGGTCGTTTTCGGGGCCAGGACGAACCTTGCCGCAGCGCAGGGACTGACCGCCAAGGCCGCCAAGGGTGCCGAGGTCCGCCGGGCCAAGCTGGCGACGGCGAACTCCTCCCAGGCCGAGGTCCGCAAGCTGCTCGACAGCGCCGGAGCCGACTACCAGACCTTCTGGATTTCAAACCGTATCAAGGTGACAGGCCAGGCCAAGCTGCTCGACACCCTCGCCGCCCGGCCCGAGGTCACCTCGATCGAACCACTCGCGTCGATCAAGATGCCGGAACCGCAGTTCAAGCCGGCGGACGACGCGAGTGTCCAGGCGGTCGAATGGGGCATCGACCGCATCGGCGCACCCCAGGCCTGGAGCCAGTTCGGGGCGCGGGGCCAGGGCATCGTCGTCGCGAGCATCGACAGCGGCGTCCAGTTCGACCACCCGGCGCTGGTGACGAAGTATCGAGGGCGCGACGCGAACGGTGGCTTCGACCACAACTACAACTGGTTCGACCCGTCGGACGTCTGCCCGACCGCGGCACCGTGCGACAACAACGACCACGGCACGCACACCATGGGCACGATGGTCGGCGACGACGGTGCCGGCAACCAGATCGGTGTCGCGCCCGACGCAAAGTGGATCGCGGCCAAGGGTTGCGAGACCAACTTCTGCTCCGACGCCGCGCTGCTCGCCTCCGGTGAGTGGATCGTGGCGCCGACCGACCTCAACGGCCAGAACCCGCGGCCCGACCTGGCGCCCGACATCGTCAACAACTCGTGGGGCAGCTCGGGCCTGGACACGTGGTACAAGGAGATCGTCCAGTCGTGGGTGGCCGCGGGTATCTTCCCCGCGTTCTCCAACGGCAACGCCGGTCCGTCGTGCAACACGTCCAGCTCCCCGGGGCAGTACATCGAGTCGTACTCCTCCGGCGCGTTCGACATCAACAACAACATCGCCGGTTTCTCCAGCCGGGGTACCGGCGAGGCGGGCGGGATCAAGCCCAACCTGTCGGCGCCCGGCGTCGCCGTGCGCTCGTCGGTCCCGGGCAACGCCTACGCCCTTGGCGACGGCACCTCGATGGCGTCGCCGCACACCGCGGGGACGGTCGCTCTCATGTGGTCGGCCGCACCCGCGATCAGGAACAACCTTGCCGAGACGATCGCCCTGCTCGACATCACGGCGACCGACGTCAACGCGACCGCCTGCGGTGGCACGGTGGCGGACAACAACGTCTTCGGTGAGGGCCGGCTCAACGCGTTCGTCGCGGTGAGCCAGTCGCCGCGCCCGCCGGTCGGCGCGTTCGGCGGCACCATCACCAGCGGCGGTTCGCCGCTGGCGGACGTGACGGTCGTGGCCGACGGCCCGATCGACCGGACCACCACCACGGCGGCGGACGGCACCTACTCCTTCCCGCTTCTCACCGCCGGAGACTACGCGGTGACGGCGTCGAAGTTCGGGTTCGTTCCCGCCACGGCCACCGCGACGGTCACCGAGGGCACGACGGCAACGTTGGACCTGACGCTTGCCGCTTCGACGCCCGCCACGATCAGCGGCACGGTCACGGCCGACGGCGCACCGCTTGCCGGGGCGACGGTCAGCCTGGGCGGCACGCCGCTGAGCGCGGTCACGAACGCGGCCGGGGCGTACAGCCTCACCGCGCCGCAGGGCCTGTACCAGTTGACGGTCGCAGGGCCGATGCGGTGCTACACGCCGGTGACGCAAACGGTCACGCTGACCGCGGACGTCACCGTCAACGTGTCGCTGCCGGTGCGGACGGACTCCTTCGGGTATGCCTGCTCGGCGGCGTCCGGCACGTTCCCGACGCTGACCAACCTGTTGGCGCTCACCGGTGACGACGCGCAGACCACGGTCACGCTGCCGTTCCCGGTGCCGCTTTACGGCACCGCGTACACGTCGGCATCGGTGACGACCAACGGAAGCGTGGCTTTCGGTGCGGCGTCGCAGACGCAGACCAACGTGGCGATCCCGGCGACGAGCGCCCCGAACGGCGCGCTCTATCCGCTGTGGGACGACTGGTTCGTCGACTCGGCGGCCGGTGTCTACACCGGTGTCGTGGGTTCGGTTCCGAACCGCCGGTTCGTCATCGAGTGGCGCAACATCCGCTCGTTCTTCGACTCGAACCAGCGGGTGTCGTTCGTCGCCGAGATCGGTGAGGACGGCAGCGTCACGTACCGGTACAAGGATGTCGCCGGCACCAGTTTCGAGGCGGGTTCCAGCGCCACCATCGGGTTGGAGAACGCGACCGGCACCGTGGCGTACCAGTACTCGCTCAATGAGGCTGTCCTGTCCGACGGCACCGCGATCGGCTTCCGTACCACCCAGCATGGCGTGGTGCGGGGCACGGTGACCGATGCCAACGACGGGCTCCCGATCGCGGGCGCGAGCGTGAGCTTCGGCGCGGCGGGTTCGACGACGACGGGCACCGACGGCACATACGTGGCGCAGGTCTCGTCGGGCAACCTCACCGCCACGATCTCGAAGCCCAACTACGAGACCATGACGGCGAACGTCACGCTGGTTCCGGCCAGCGTGCAGACGATCAACGCCAGTCTGCGCACGGCGAAGGTGACGGTTGCCCCCGGTTCGCTGGTGGTAGTGGTTCCGGCCGGCCAGTCGCGTACCCGCGTGGTGAACGTGACCAACTCGGGTGGCATTTCCACTCCGGTCACGGTCGAGGAGGTCGGCGGCGATGTGCCTTGGCTGGGTAGTTCCCTGGCCTCGGGCACGCTGGCGGCGGGCGCTTCGACCAAGCTGACCGTCACGGTGGACGCGACCGGCATGACGCCGGGCACGTTCCACGAGGCGACGCTGAGGGTTTCGTCGCAGAGCGGGCGCCAGCCCGAGATCCTCATCCCGGTGCGCCTTGTCGTTCCCGGGTTCCAGGAGGCCCTCGACTCCGGCGCCAACGGCAGTCACGTCGACTCCTTCGGTGACACGTGGGAGCGGGACGCCAGGTTCGTCGCCGGTGAGGGCTGTGGCTGGATGGGCACGAGCAATGTGGTGACCACCAACAGGGCGATCGCCGGGACGGACGATCCGGGACGCTTCGCCAACGCCCGCCAGAACATGTTCGAGTACCGGTGCGACGGGCTCGCCGACGGCACTTACACCGTCGAGCTTGACTTCGCCGAGATCGCCGGGCTCAAGCCCAACAAGCGGATCTTCGATGTGATGATCGAAGGCGTCGAGGTGATCCCGAACCTGGACATCGCTCTCGAGGCCGATGGCGCGTACCGCGCGCTGAACCGCACCTTCGTGGTCGACGTGACCGGCGGGGTGCTCAACATCAGGTTCGTCGCGCACGCCGGCTTCAACAAGACGCTGGTCAACGCGCTTCGCGTCACCCACAGGCCAGACCTGTGATCCTTGAATAGGTAGGTGAAACCTCGCCCATGCCGGTCATGATTGCCGGCATGGGCGAGCGCTTTTATCCGCTAGGACAGGCGAGCTGACAGGTCAAAGATGGTGTCAAGGCGGCGGACCGCCGGCACCCCGGCCCGGTCGAACGGGTCGATGAGGAAGGATCTGATCCCGGCGCGCTCCGGCCCGACATAGTCGGCGACGTGGGTGTCCCCCACGAACACGGCCTGATCCGGTTGCGCCCCAAGCAGTCCCAGCGCCGTCGCATAGATCTCCGGGTGCGGTTTGCGCCAGCCGACTTCTACGGACAGGACAACGGCATCAAATCGCGTTTTTAGATTCATTTTTTCAAGATGTGTGGGTACCAAATAAGCCTCATGGACATTGGAAACGATCGCCAGCCTGTAGTCACCGGCGAGATCGTCCAACCACTCGGTGATCCCGTCCGGGTAGGTGACGCCGGCGTTCCACTCAGCGATATAGACGTCCATCAGGGCGCGGGTCTCGGCCGGGTCGGGTTCGCGGCCTAGCTGCGCCCGCAGGAACGCCGTGCCGACGTCCATCATTGAGAACTCTCGATGGTCGGTCTGGCTGCGCTCCTCGAACGGGTACCAGTTCTCCTGCCAGCTCGCCGCGAGCTCGTCGGCGCTGAGCGCCAAGCCGAGCCGGCGCAGGGCCTCGCGGGTGTGCGGAAACTCCTTGTCGCACCGCTCGGGCGAGTAGCCCACGAGCGTGCCGAAGAAGTCGAACAGGATGTGCGTGGTGGGCGTGGTCATAGCCCCAGGCCCGCAACGGTTTGCGCCCCGGGCACGGCGGTGAGCACGCTGCCGGGCAGGACCAGCTTGCCGCGGCGGCGGCCGCTGCCGACGATGACGTGCGGCAGGCCGGCGATGGTCGAGTCGACCAGCACCGGCCAGTCCGCCGGCAGGCCGATCGGCGTGATGCCGCCATATTCCATGCCGGTCTCGGCGACGGCGGTGTCCATCGGGGCGAAGGACGCCTTGCGCGCCTCCAAGTGCTTGCGCACCAAGCCGTTCACGTCGGCGCGGGTGGTGGCGAGCACGACGCAGGCGGCGTAGGTCACCGTCTGGCCGCGCTTGCCGGCGACCACGACGCAGTTGGCCGAGGCTTCGAGCGGCACGTCATAGGCCTGGCAGAAGTTCGCGGTGTCGGCAAGATCGGGGTCGGTGTCGACCACCAGCACCTGATCCGCCCCGGCCAACCCGACAAGACCCTTGGCGACCGCCTCGCCCACCAGATCCGGCCGGTCGACCGCCCGCCACGCCTGCTCGAAATTGCCAATCGGAGACTTCAACACACGATCGAGTCTAGCGGTTGGAAAACGACAACATTTTCACAACAGATCTCACTACATCCCCCTGCGAGAGTGTGCCTACGACACCGAACAAGTGGGGGATTCATGTCTAGACGTGTTCGCTGGATGATCTTCGTTTTGGTGCCGATGGTGGTGGTCAGCTTGCTGCCGTCGGTGACGCGGGCGCAAACGCCCGCTGCACTTCAGTTCCCGGCGATCGCTGAGCCCGCCGGACCCGTGGATCGGCCGGCGCCCGCGTCGGCGCGGCCGGACGAGGCGGTGCCGCCGGACAAGATTGCGCCGCCGGTTCCGTTGGGGGTGAAAGCCGGTGGTGCGCCGGTGATCCTGCCGTTGACGGCGTGGGAGCGCACGCTGAGCGCCGTCGCCGCGCAGGAGGTGTTCGCCAACGTCCAGTTGCGGTCGGGTTTTGTGCTCGGCGATACGTCGCTGGTGGGGTACTTCGATGTGCGGGATCAGGATCCGGCGTGGACATCGTGGACGGTGCGGCTGTATGACGCGGCGACGATGACCGAGCAGGCTTCGACCAACATTCCGCGTTCGGAGCTGGTGCAGCCGTGTGGTGCGGTGCGGCAGTTCTGCCGTTCGTTCGGCTCGGAGCAGGGCTGGATTCTGGATCCGGCCAAGGAGTATTTCATCACCATCGCGGCGGTGTTCCCGGATGCGCCCGAGGTGGTCTCGCCCGAGTCGAACCGGGCCAAACCGCGCACGACCGTGATCCCGCCGCCGATCCCGGCCAAGCAGGCCTCGGGGTGTGGTTGCGGGTCGGCGCTGGGGATGACGGCGGCCAAGCAGGCGATGCGCGGCGACGGGGTCAACACGGCCACGGGTGCGTTCACCCGGGTCGAGACCGATCTGGTGATGAACTCGTTCGGGATTCCGTTCGGGTCGGCGCGGGTGTACTCGTCGGTCAACGCCGATGTGGTGGGGCCGTTCGGTCCCGGCTGGGCGTGGTCGTACGGGATGCGCGTGACCGCCGGTGAGGCCGGTGCGGTGGTACGCGCCGATGACGGTGCGGAAGTGTTGTACCGCTTGGTGGACGGGGTGTATCAGCGTCCGGCCGGGGTGCGTTCGAACCTGCGGCGTGCCGGTGACGGTTGGGAGCTGGTCACCTTGCGCGGCGTCGTGTATGGCTTCGACGCGCAGGGCAGGCTGGTGTTCATCCGCAGTCCGCGCGGGGTCGGGGTGTCGCTTGCCTACACCGTGGCCGGGATCACGATCACGGATGCGTCGGGGCGTGCGGTGCAGGTGCGCATCAGTGGCGGGTTGATCCGCGAAATGCTGATGCCGGATCAGCGCAAGGTGCAGTACGAGTACGATACGGCCGGAAGGCTCGTGGTGTATAAGGATCCGCGGGCGCGGCAGTGGCGTTACACCTATGACGCCGCCAACCGGATCACGGAGATCATCGATCCGCAGCCGCTGCGGGTGGTGTTGGCGCGCAACGAGTATCGCCCGGATGGCCGGGTGGGCCGCCAGATCGACGCGGTGGGCAACGCGACCCGGTTCGACTGGGATGGGCCCAACCAGGTGGCCACGACGATCGACGCGGACAATGTGTCGGTCATCGACGCGTACCGGGACAACGTGCTGCTGTTCAGCCGCAGGGGCAACGGGGACACCGACAACCACCGCTACGACCCGACGTTGAACAAGAACCTGGTGGTGGACAGCAACCACAACCAGCACGAGGGTTCCTTCGACGGCAGCGGCAACCCCACGCAGCGCAACGCGCCGCAGGAGATGGGGTTCAACGAGAAGACCAAATTCGACGAGCGCAACAATCCGATCGAGTACACCGACGCCAACGGGGTCGTGTGGCGCAACACCTACAACGAGTTCAACGAGCTCGTGTCCAGTGTGGACGGTGAAGGGCACGCGATCCGGTACGCCTACGACTCGCGTGGCCTGCTGACCAGCATGACCGACCAGCGGGAGAAGGTGACCCGCTACGAGTACATCCCGGCCGGGCAGCCCAACGCCGGGCTGCTGCTCGCGTCGGTCTCGCCGGAGGGGCGGCGCAGCGAGTCGCGCTACGACCCGACCGGCAGGCAGATCCGGACGATCGACCCGCGCGGGTTCGCCACCTCGGTCACGTATGACGAGCAGGACAGGGTGCTGACCGTCACCGAGCCGGGCAAGCTGCACCCGTCGCGGACCACCTACGACGAGGTGGGCCGGGTGACCTCCACGGTCAGCCCGGTGTCACTGGAGATCCGGTACACCTACCTGGACAACGGCCGGCTGGTGGCGGTGACCGACCCGCGCAGGACCACGCACATCACGTACACGGCTGCGGGGCGGCGCGCTTCGATCCGGATCGGCATGAACGGTCAGGGTCCGGACATCGTGACGACGTACCGGTACAACGTCAAGGGTTTGCTGCACGAGGTGATCTCGCCTCGCGGCAACGTGGCCGGCGCCAACCCGGCCGAGTTCACCACGACGTACCGCTACGACGCCAACGACAACCTGGTGCGCATCTCCCGGCCGTACCCGGGCGGGCAGGTGGTGCACAAGGACATCCAGCCCGATGGACTGGACCGCACGGTCGGCACGGTCGACGAGAACAACCGGCCGTCGACGTTCACCCGGGCCAACACCGGCGAGGTCACCGGGGCCAACGACACCCTGGGCCGCCCCATCTCGATGACCTACGACAACAACGGGCGGCAGACCGGCATCACCAACGCCGGGCAGAACACATCGCGGTTCCAGTACGACGCGGCGGGCAACAAGATCCGGCAGGAGACCGCCGAGGGCGGGGTCACCACGTGGACCTACACCGACGACGGGATGCTGGCCACGATGACCGAGCCGCGGGGCAACGCCCCCGGCGCCAACCCGGCCGACTTCACCACCCGCTTCGAGTACGACCTGGCCGGCAACGCGACACGGACCGTCGACCCCTTGGGCAACGCCACGGTGTCGGAGTACGACGGCAACAACCGCGTCACGTCGGTGACCGATGCTCGGGGCAACAGCACGCGGTACCGGTACCGCGAGGACAACCAGATCGAGACCGTGCACAGCGCCGACGCCGTGTTCCACCCGGAGGCGCCGCACAACAACGCGACGGTCTTCAACTACACCGAGGATGGTTTGCTGGCCTCGGTGCGGGACCCGAACCTGCACGTCAAGCGGATGGAGTACGACACCGCCGGCCGGATGAGCGCGATGATCGATCCGCTGAGCAGGCGCACCGAGCTGTCCTACGACACCGAGAACAACGTGGTGTCCGGGTTGACCCGGCTGGAGAACGAGTCCCTGACCCCGGAGCAGCGGGCGGCGCGCACCATCGTCGACACCTACGACATCGCCAACCGCCGCGAGCGCCGCGCACTGGGCACCGGCGGCCCGGTCTACCAATGGCGTTACGACCTCAAGGATCGCATCACCGCGTATGTCGACCCGGTCGGTGCCCGGGAGATGACCTACGACGACGAGGACCAGATCCGCAAGGTGGTGCGCACCGACGCGGGCGGCCAGCCTCAGACGTTCGAGTACGGCTACGACGCACGGGGCAACATCACCAGCCGCTCCTACCCGGACGGCACGCGCATCGGCGCCACCTATGACAAGGACAGCCGGATCACCCAGGTGACCGCCGAGGGCGGCGCGGCCGGGGCGACCCCGGCGACCTGGACGTTCGGCTACGACCTGGCCGGGCGGCGCACCAGCACGACCCTTCCGGGTCCGACCGGGGTCACCGAGACCCGCACCTACGACAACGCCGGCCGGCTCACCTCGATCGGCGCCACCCGGGCGTCGCAGGAGGCTGTCTCGGCGTTCCGGCTCGAGCTGGACCCGGTGGGCAACCCGGTCAAGGTGACCACCACCCGAGGCGGCGTCTCCGAGGCCGTGGCCTACGCCTACGACAAGACCGACCGGGTCACCGCGGCCTGCTACGCGGCCAACAGCTGTGAGCCGGGCGCGGCCGCGGCCGGGCGCATCGACTACACCTACGATCTTGTCGGCAACCGCAAGAGCCAGAAGAAGACCGGCACCGCCGGCAACGAGATCACCAACTACGACTACGACAACGCCGACCAGCTGACCCGCCAGACGGTCATCAGCGGCACCACGGCGTTCGCCACCGACTACGCATACGACCTGCAGGGCAACCAGACCCGCGCCGGTCCGGACACCTTCGCCTACAACCTCGACCACACCCTGGCGCGAGCCACCGTGGGCGGGCAGACCACCACTTTCAGCTATGACGCGCAGGGACTGCGTCTCGCGGCGAAGGTGGGGACGGGCGACGCCACGGCAACCCGGCTCTGGTCGTGGGACGTCTCCGGTACCCTGCCGCAGATCGCCCTGGATACGGTCGTCGACGCGGCCGGTGCCCAGGTCGACAAGCGGGGCTTCACCTACGGTCCCGACGACGAGCCGCTGGCCCTGCTCGACCCGGCCACCGGCGCCCACTCCTACACCCACGACTGGCTGGGCGGCATCGCCAACATGCTCAGCCCGTCCGGTGCCAACGAGGCCGGCTACGACTACGACCCGTTCGGCAACCCGCGCCAGGGCGACACCCTGTCAGCGGGTGGCGGCGCGCAGTTCGTCGACGGCGGGCGCAGCGGCGGCTCCGTCGCCGAGAACGCCGCCGGACCGGCCAACCCGTTGCAGTTCACCGGTGCCTACCAGGACTCGAGTTCCGGCGACGGCAACTACTACCTGAGGGCGCGCAACTACAACCCCGGCACGGGCAGGTTCACCAGCGTGGACCCGATGCCGCAGGCCGGGCGAGCCGACTCGGTGTACGCCTACGCCGAGAACAACCCGTTGTCCTACACCGACCCGACGGGCGCCTTCGTCGAGGCCGACGGCGGCGGGACGGGCGGCGCACCGCTGGAGACCGGTTCGACCGAGCCGACCAGTCCCAGCCCGGAGGATCTGGCCAAGGCGCAGCAGATCCAGAGCAAGAGCGTGCTGGATGTCATCCTCGAGGCCGGTGGCCAGGTCCTCATGGAGTTCCTCGGGATCAACGACCTGATGAACTGCCTCGGCGGGGACCTGGGCGCGTGCGTGATGCTCGTCATCGGGTCACTGCCCTGGGGCAAGATCTTCAAGGCCAAGAAGATCGCCGAGGCCATCTTCCGCGCGGGCAAGGCCGTGGTCACCTTCTTCCAGGAAATCAAGTGGGCAAAGGCCATCATCCGCGGCGCCGAGAAGGCGGCCGAGGCGGCAAAGGCGGCGGCAGCCGCGGCGGCCAAGGCAGCGGCCGAGAAGGCGGCCAAGGCCAAGGCCGCTGCGGAAGCAGCCGCGCGAAAGGCGGCGGCGGAGGCGGCGGCACGCGCCAAAGCCCTTGCCGCCAAAGCAAAAGCAGCCACCAAAAAGAAGGCCGACGGCGGTGACTGCGGCTGCGTATGCAAGGCGGCGCACAGCTTTGCCACCGGCACCCGGATCCTGCTGGCCGATGGCAAGAGCAAACCCATCGAGGAGGTCGAGCCGGGCGACACGGTCCGTGCCACCGACCCGGCCAGCGGCAAGGGTGAGGACCGCCAGGTCACCCACACCATCCGCACCGAACACGACAAGAAGTACGTCGACCTCACCATCCGCGACGAGAAAGGCGGCGATCAGACGCTCACCGCCACGGACAACCACCCGTTCTGGTCGGAGACCCGGCAGGACTGGGTCCACGCCGGCAAGCTGCACAAGGGCGAGCTGCTAAGGACCTCGGCCGGCACCTACGTCCAGGTCGGCGCGGTCCGGCACTACCACGCCCAGCAGCCCACCTACGACCTCACCGTCGACGGCGTCCACACCTATTTCGTGCTCGCTGGGGACACCTCGGTCCTGGTACACAACGCCAGTTGCCCGCACCGGGTCGAGGTCACCGTCCACGACGCGAACGGCAGGATCCGCAACGAGTACGGCACGTGGAGTGGAGACGGGGTGCCGGGTGAACGTGCCCTCGGTGGCTGGCCCGCTCAGCGCTACACCGACACGGAGAACCGGGTGGCTCGGATGTCAGGTGCGACACCGAGGCTCAAGGTGGCCAACGACCCGTATGCGGGTCTGCATCCGGTGTTCCCGGGCGAGACCGTCGTCATCAAGTCGCTGATGGGTAAGGCACCGTGTAACAGCTGCAAGGCCGCGATGTCGGACGCGGCACGCCAGCTCGACGCCAAGTTCGTCTACCAGTGGGTGGATGATGCTGGGGTGGATCGCTTCTGGTGGACCGGCCGATGATCAAGGTGAATGGCATGATTCAGTACACGGCACACTCCGCCGGCGTAGAAACGCACGTCGGGGAAGGGTTCGACTATGTGATGACGGGCCTGTCCGAGGGTGAGGACGGTTCCGGACGCGGGCTGACGATCCAGTGCGCGCTGGCCGATCCCGACGCGGGCGACATAGAGCAGGGAATGGACAGCTACTGCGTGTCAAACGAACTTGGGCTGACCGTCTACGGCGGCGTCCGGGCCGTCCGGTTGCGAGACCGGTCGATGCGCATCGAGTTCGAGCCCCGCGCCGCCGGCGAGCTCGGCCTTGACGATCCTGTCGTCGAGGTGGAGCTGGCCGTCGACGACGAGTCGATCGAGCAGCTGCGAGCCGGGCTCCGGCAGACACTCTCGTACGGCAGGGAGCGCAGCCGTCCCGTAATGGAGTTGTAGTCACGGTTCCACTCGCTGTGAGCCTGCGAGCCTGCGGGCTCACAGCGAGTGGACCAGCTCCACCACCCGGGTCAGCATCCCCGGGTCGGTTTCGGGCATGACGCCGTGACCGAGGTTGAACACGTGGCCCGGCGCGGACTTGCCCTCGGCGACGATCCGCCGCACCTCGCGGTCGACCACCTCCCACGGGGCGAACAGCGCGCACGGGTCGAGGTTGCCCTGTACCGCACGGCCGTCGACGAGCCAGGCCGCGGTGTCGAGCGGGGTGCGCCAGTCGACGCCGACCACGTCCGGGCCGGCCCCGGCCATCGCGGTCAGCAGCTGGGCGGTGCCCACTCCGAAGTGGATGGAGGGGACGCCCCGCACGCTGTCGAAGATCTTCTTGGAGTGCGGCAGCACATAGCTGCGGTAGTCCGCTTCGGACAGTGCCCCGGCCCACGAGTCGAACAGCTGCACCGCCGAAACGCCCGCTCCGATCTGGACCCGCAGGAACGTGGAGGTGATGTCCGCGAGCCGCTCGCACAGCGCGTGCCACGTGGCGGGCTCGCCATACATGAGGGCCTTGGTCTTCTCGTGGTGCTTGGACGGGCCGCCCTCGATGAGGTAGCTCGCCAGGGTGAACGGCGCACCGGCGAACCCGATCAGCGGGGTGCCGCCCAACTCCTTGAGCAGCAGGCGCACCGCCTCGTCCACATAGGAGACCTGCTCGGGCGCGAGCGGCGGGATCGCCTCCACCCCGGCGCGGTCGCGGATCGGCTCGGCCACCACGGGCCCTGTCCCCGCCACGATGTCCACCCCGACGCCCGCCGCGACCAGGGGCACGACGATGTCGCTGAACAGGATCGCGGCGTCGACTCCGTGGCGGCGCACCGGCTGCATCGTGATCTCGCAGACCAGTTCGGGGCGGCGGCACGACTCGAGCATGGGGATGCCGGCGCGGATCTTCCTGTACTCCGGGAGGGACCGCCCGGCCTGGCGCATGAACCATACGGGTGTCCGCTCGACCGGCTCACCCCGGCACGCTTTCAGAAACTCACTCATCGCCCAACAACCTACCTCTGCCCGCGCCTCTCACCGCGCGCGTTGCTTCGCACGCGCACAGAAATGCAGCATTATGCCGGAATCGACCCAATCAGATGGCGCGAATACGCAAGAAACACCCCTGCGGCTTGCCGCGCTGTGCGCGACTTGAGACCTAGGGTGACGTGTATGGCGCTCACGACCGTACTCCCCGAGACGTTCACTCGCGCCGTCAGCGCGTTCGAGCAACTCGAGCCCAGACAAGAGATCCTGCTCGAACCGGTACGGGCGCCCGAGAAGCTGGCAACCTACGCCTACGCGCTGGGGGCGACCGTGATGCGCCGCGGGGAAGAGGTGGCCACCGGGCGGCTGGTGCTGCTGCATGAGCCGGGCGGCCACGAGGCGTGGGAGGGCACGACCCGGCTGGTGTGCTACGTCACGGCCGAGGTGGAGCCGGAGATGGCCGGCGATCCGCTGCTGTCCCAGGTGGCGTGGGGCTGGCTGATCGACGCGCTCGATTCCCAGACCGAGGGGTACAGGGCGATCGGCGGCACGGTCACGCTCACCACCTCCAGCCGTTTCGGCGGCCTGTCCGGACCGACCACCACAGATCTTGATATTCGGGCTTCGTGGACTCCGCTGCGGGTACCCCCGGAAAAGCATTTGGAAGCGTGGTGTTCGCTGCTTGCCTCGGCCGCGGGGCTACCCCCTGTAGGTGTCGCGGCAATGCCCCTTAGGCGCGCTTAGCGATGACCATGGGGTTAAGTTGTGTTTCATGAACGGGCCTATCACTCTCACCTCCCCCGAGGGAGGGGTCCCCACGCCCGTCGACACACCGGCGCGCCTGGCTGAGGTGGTGGCGCGGTTCGCCGCGGGCACGGGGCCGGTGGCCGTCGACGCGGAGCGCGCGTCGGGCTTCCGGTACAGCCAGCGGGCGTACCTGGTGCAGCTGCGCCGCGAGGGTGCCGGGATCGCGCTGATCGACCCGGTGCCGCTGGGTGATCTTTCCACGCTGGACCTGGCGTTGCAGGACGTGGAGTGGGTGCTGCACGCGGCGAGCCAGGATCTGCCGTGCCTGGCGGAGCTGGGCATGCGGCCGCGCAAGCTGTTCGACACGGAGCTCGCGGCGCGCCTGGCCGGCATGGAGCGGGTGGGCCTTGCCGCGCTCACCGAGCAGCTGCTCGGCTTCTCGCTGGAGAAGCATCACTCGGCGGCGGACTGGTCGACGCGGCCACTGCCCAAGGAGTGGCTCACCTACGCCGCGCTCGATGTCGAGCTGCTCGTGCGGCTGCGCGACGTGCTTGGCGAAGAGCTTGCGCGCCAAGGAAAACTGGAGTGGGCCGGGGAGGAGTTCGCGGCGCTCGCGACGCACGGGGCGCGTGCGGGCAAGGCGCGCACGGATCCGTGGCGGCGGACGTCGGGGATGCATCGGGTGAGGGGTCCGCGTGCCCAGGCTCGGGTGCGAGCCTTGTGGTATGCGCGGGATGCGATCGCCGCGCGGCGCGACAGCGCGCCCGGCCGGGTGCTGGCCGATGCCGCGCTGGTGGCCGCGGCCGAGATGGACCCCAAGACGGAGCGGGAGTTGTTGCTGCTGCCCGGGTTTGGTGGGCGGTCGGTGCGCCGGCTGGCCGGGGTGTGGATTCAAGCCCTCAATGATGCGCGGGTCCTGCCCGATGACGCCTTACCGGTACCCCAGCAATATGAGGGACCGCCGCCGCCGCATCGCTGGGCGGACAAGGATCCGGTGGCGGCCGAGCGGCTGGCGCGCTGCCGCGAGGTGGTCACGAAGATCGCCGAGGCGAACACGCTGCCGCCGGAGAACCTGATCACGCCGGATTTCGTGCGGCGGCTGGCGTGGGAGCCGCCGGACTCGATCAGCGCCGAGTCCGTGACGGTCGTGCTCGTGGGTTTTGGGGCAAGGGCGTGGCAGTGCCGGCTGCTGGCCGAGGAGCTGGCGAAGGCTGTGAGCCCGGCCACAGCCTGACGCTTGACGTGAGTAGGTTACTCACGAGTAGCATTCAGCTTATGCCTACCCGCCAGATCCGAAACGTGGCCTTCGTGGACGGCGTTCGCACGCCGTTCGGCAAGGCCAACGGCGGCCTCTACAAGGACACCCGCGCCGACGACATGGTCGTGCGCTGCATCCGGGAGCTGCTGCGCCGCAACCCGCAACTGCCGCCCTCGCGAATCGACGAGGTAGCCATCGCCGCCACCACGCAGATCGGCGACCAGGGCCTGACCATCGGCCGCACCGCCGCCCTGCTGGCCGGGCTGCCCAAGACCGTGCCCGGCTATGCCATCGACCGCATGTGTGCCGGCGCCATGACCGCCGTGACCACGGTCTCGGCCTCCATCGCGATCGGAGCTTACGACGTCGCCATCGCCGGTGGCGTCGAGCACATGGGCCGCCACCCGATGGGCGAAGGCGTCGACCCCAACCCGCGCTTCCTCGCCGAGCGGCTCGTCGACCCGTCGGCGCTGGTCATGGGGCAGACCGCGGAGAACCTCCACGACCGCCTGCCGCACATCGGCAAGGAGCGGGCGGACGCGTTCGCCCTCGCGTCTCAGGAAAAATACGCAAGGGCGTTGGATCACCTTCAGGCCGACCTGGTGACCGTCGGCACCTTCTCCAGGGACGAGGGCTGGGGACTTGCGACGCAGGACGAGGCGCCCCGCGAGACCAGCATGGACAAGCTGGCGGCGCTGAAGACCCCGTTCCGGGCGCACGGCAAGGTGACCGCCGGGAACGCGGCCGGGCTCAACGACGGCGCGACCGGGTGTTTGCTTGCCGCCGAGGAGGTGGCGCAGGAGCTGGGGCTGCCGGTCGCGATGCGCATGGTGTCCTACGGTTTCGCGGGTGTGGAGCCCGAGGTGATGGGCGTGGGCCCGATCCCGTCGACCGAGAAGGCGCTGCGCCTGGCCGGACTGTCCATTGAGGACATCGGGCTGTTCGAGCTGAACGAGGCGTTCGCGGTACAGGTGCTGGCGTTCCTCGACCACTTCGGCATCGCCGACGACGACCCGCGGGTCAACCCCTGGGGCGGCGCGATCGCGGTCGGCCACCCGCTGGCGTCCTCCGGCGTGCGCCTGATGACCCAGCTGGCACGGCAATTCAAACTAAGGCCGGACGTGCGCTACGGCATCACCGCCATGTGCATCGGCATCGGCATGGGCGGCACTGTTATCTGGGAGAACCCATGGAGCTTGTAACCCGATCGCAGCTCAGGTTCGTGCGCGTGCCGGGGCTTGAAAAGCCCGCGGCACTCATCACACTCGACAACGGGTTCGACCACACCAAGCCCAACACGTTTGGGCCGCAAGGGCTTTCGTCGCTGTCGCAGGCGGTCGACGAGGCGGTCGCGGCGGATCCGGCGTTCATCGGAGTCACCGGCAAGCCCTACGTCTTCAGCGTAGGCTTCGACCTGACGACCTTCGGGGAGACGCCGAGTCGCGAGGATGTGCTGTCGATCGGGCGGCTCGGCCACGAGACCTTCGCCAAGCTGCGCGAGAGCACCATCCCCACGTTCGCGTTCGTCAACGGCGCGGCCATGGGCGGCGGGCTTGAGCTGGCGCTGCACTGCCAGTACCGCACGCTGTCGGCGGGCGCGGCCGCGCTCGCCCTGCCGGAAGTGTTGCTGGGCTTGGTACCCGGCTGGGGCGGCACGCAACTGCTGCCCAACCTGGTCGGCATCCTCCCGGCGGTCCAGATCATCGTGCAGAACCCGTTGACCCAGAACAAGATGCTCAAGCCCAAGCAGGCTATTGAGATGGGCGTGGCGGACATCCTGCTGGAGCCGGCGGACTTCCTCGAGCGGTCGCTGGAGTGGGCCGCGGGCGTGGTGGGCGGGTCCGTGACCGTCTCGCGAAACGAGGTGGACCGTTCCGAGATGTGGGACGCCATCCTCGGGTTCGCCCGTGCCGAGCTGGACAAGCGGGTCCACGGCGCCATCCCGAGCGCCAACAAGGCGCTGGAGCTGCTGGCAAAGGCGAAGGACGGGCTGCATTTCGAGGACGAGATCGAGGCGCTGGCCGACCTCGCCAGGTCGCCGGAGGCTCGCAACGGGCTTTATGCCTTTGATTTGGTACAGCGCAGAGCCCGCAAGCCCGCCGGCGCACCGTCGCCCGCGCTCGCCGCCGACGTCACCAAGGTGGGCATAGTCGGCGCCGGCCTGATGGCCGCCCAGATCGGCCTGCTGTTCCTGCGCAAGCTCGAGGTGCCGGTGGTACTGACAGACCTCGACCAGGAACGGGTCGACAAAGGACTGTCCTATGTGCACGCTGAGATCGACAAGCTGGTGTCAAGGAAGCGCCTCAGCGAGGGCAAGGCCGCCAAGCTGCGCGGGCTGGTCTCCGGCTCGGTCTCCAAGTCCGCCTTCGCCGACGCCGAACTGGTCATCGAGGCCGTCTTTGAGGACCTGGCGGTCAAGAAGCGGGTGTGGGCCGAGGTCGAAGAGATTGTCAGCGAGACCTGCGTCCTGGCCACCAACACCTCCTCCCTGTCCATCACGGAGCAGGCGGCAGACCTCAAGAACCCGGCCCGGGTGGTGGGACTCCACTTCTTCAACCCGGTCGCGGTCATGCCGCTGCTGGAGATCGTCCGCGGCGAGCGCACCGACGATGCTGCGCTCGCCACGGCATTCGCCGTCGGCAGGAAACTCGGCAAGAGCTGCGTCCTGGTCAAGGACGCCCCCGCGTTCGTGGCAAACCGGGTCTTCGCCCGCTTCCTGGGCTCAATCTGGACCGCCGTCGACGCCGGTACCCCGTTCGACGTGGCGGACAGGGCGCTCGACCCGCTCGGCCTGCCGATGCGCCCGTCAGAGTTCCTGTCGCTGGTCGGCGCCCCGGTCTCGGCCCACGTCGGCGGCATCATGCACCAGGCGTACCCGGACCGGTTCCCGCTCAGCCCCAACATGGAGATCATTGCGGAGTCGGGACTGCCGATCCTGGTGGACGAGGCGCCCAACCCCGCGCTGATCGCACAGCTCAAGCTCGGCGACTCGCCGATGACCGAGGAGCAGGTGCGGGACCGGGCGCTGAAGGCGCTGGCCGACGAGATCACCATCATGCTGCGGGAAGGGGTCGTGGCCGAACCGGCCGACATCGACCTGTGCATGATCGTGGGCGGCGGCTGGCCGTTCCACCTCGGCGGGATCACGCCGTATCTGCGCCAGCACGGATACCTGTAGGAAGCTCATGTCACAAACCGGGTGGGCGCGCACGTCCACCCGGTATGAACATCGCACTCTGGATAGGCCAGGCCCTGCTCGCCGCCATCTTCGCGGGCTCGGGCGCGTTCAAAATCTCCAAGAGCAAACAATGGCTGGTCGAGAACGGCCAGACCGGCGTCGCCTTCTTCCCCACCCCGGCGATCCGGGTCATCGCCGCCCTGGAACTGCTCGGCGTGCTGGGCATCCTGCTGCCCTGGGCCACCGGCGTCGCGCCCGTGCTGACCCCGCTGGCCGCGGTCGGGTTCGCGCTGCTGATGGTGGGCGCCGCCATCAGCCACACGAAGCTGCGCGAGCCCCGCGCGGTCGCCATCAACACCGTCGTCTTCGCGCTGGCGGTGTTTGTTGCCTACGGCCGCTTCGCCGATCTCGCCGGATAGGTTAGACAGGTCTTATGACACAGACGCAAGCGGCTGCACACCCCCTACCGCAGATCGCCGATCGGCAAGCCTGGCAGGCCAAGATCGACGAACTCAGGGTCAAGGAGAAGGCCCACACCAGGGCCGGGGACGCACTTGCCGCCGAACGCCGCCGGCTGCCGATGGTCGAAGTCGATCCACAGACTCCGCTGATCGGAGCCGACGGCCCGGTGCCGTTGATCGACATCTTCGGCGGCCGGTCCCAATTGATCGCCTACTTCCAGATGTGGCACACCGGAAAGCCCGCGGCGGAGCAGTGCGAGGGCTGTACCTTCTCCACGGCCCACATCAACGAGTTGTCCTACCTGCACTCCCGGGACGTCAGCTACGCAACCTTCTGCCAGGGACCGTACGAGGAAAGCTCGCGCTATCGCGACTTCATGGGCTGGACGATCCCCTGGTACTCGGTGCCGGACGATGCCGTGGACCGGTTGGTCGCAGACCGCTACTTCGGCATCCTGGTCACCTATCTCCGGGACGGTGACAAGGTCTACGAGACCTACTGGACCACCGGCCGCGGCAACGAAGTGATGGCACCATCGTACGGACTGCTGGATCTGACCGTCCACGGCCGGCAGGAGTTCTGGGAGGACTCGCCGCAGGGCTGGCCGCAGCGCTGGGATGCCAGGGGTGGCCAGTTCCGGCAGGACGGCCGCCCGACCGCCCAGTGGTCACGGCTCAACGCCGGGCACAACGACGACCTCGGCGGGCGCGGCACCATCGGCTAGGGTCGCGCAACCTTCTCGCGCCCCTTGTTCGTATGTGAATGGACAGCGGGACGCGCGAGGGGAGCCGGATGGACGAACGGGAAAGTTTTGAGGACTTCGTCAACGCCTGTTCGTACCGGCTTCTCCAGGTCGGGTGCCTGCTCACGGGTGGGGACACGCACCGGGCGGAGGATCTGGTCGCCGAAACCCTTGCCCGGGTCTACCTGGCGTGGCCGCGGATGCGGTCGGGGAATGCGTTCGGTTACGCCCGGCGCACCCTGGTGAACCTGCACACCGACTGGTGGCGCCGGTTACGCCAGCGGGAGCTGCTCACCAGCCGGCCACCGGAACGCGCCGACGGCAGCAACCACGGCGCGGACGTGGCCCGGCGGGACAGCGTCATGCGTTCATTGTTGCGCCTCACCCACCGGGAGCGGGCGGTGGTGGTACTGCGGTACTTCCAGGATCTCACCGAGAAGGAGACCGCCGCGGAGCTGGGGGTGTCGCTCGGCACGGTGAAGAGTACAAACGCTCGCGCATTGGCGAAGTTGCAAGTTTCCCCGGACCTGGCCAGGCCCAAGCCGCAGGTCGTGCAATCACACACACCGCAGGAGATCTGATGCCGGACATCGACGATTTGCGCCGGGCCATGCGCAGCGAGACCACCGGACTGGTCATGGGAGTGTCGATCGACCGGATCACTCGCCGGGCGCGCGGTTTGCGGGCGCGGCGAACCGGCGTAATGACCGCCGCGGTCGCTGTCGGCGTCGTCACGCTGGCGGTACCGGGCTACGCGCTGCTGGACCGGACACAGCCGCGCTTCGGCGACCCGCCGATGTCCAGCCCGTCATCGTGCGGCCCACGGCCCTCTGCCTCCCAGCGGATGCCTCAAACGATCGGCCCCCTTGTGGAGACCGGCACCAGCATCGAGGCGGCCGACCGCAGGCGTTTCGACGTCCTCCTCGGCCTGATCGGCCAACCCGACCGGCCCATGTTCAGCATCGTGTTCCGGGACCAGCGGACCGGTCAGCTGGACCCGTGGGACATGTCCCAGGTCGTGCGCGGTCCGGACGGGGACTTCGCCGGGCACGGGCCGGCGTGGCATTTCTACAGCAGCCAGATGCCTCTGGACGCGGGCCGGGTACTCGACGCGGGGATCTACAGCCGGGCGGCACAGCGGATCGTGGTCGCCTCCGCGGACGGCGGCGCCGATGCCCGCCTCGCCCGCAACGCTGAAACCGGCTGGACCTTCTTCTGGGTGGAGCGTGAGGCCAGACCGCTTCCGGCCGACGCCAACACCGGGCCGGAGGAGTACACCGGACCCGAGCGCCTGACAATCACGGCCTACGATGCCGGGGGCCGCCGGCAGCACACGGTCACCGGCGGTTTCAACGTCGGCGGCCGCACCCAAAACCCTAGGGACAACGGGCCTGACCCGCTGCCGACGCAGACGCCCGGCCTGCCGTGCGCTTGAATCGCCGGGTAGATTTCGCCGGGTGGAGATCGATGGGGTACCTGACAGGGTTCGCCGGGCGGTCAAGGCATTGTCCATCCGCCCGGCGGACCGCATTCTCGAGGTCGGTTGCGGCAACGGCGCCGCGGTGGCGCTCGTCTGCGAGAGGCTGCGGACCGGCCGGATCGTCGCCATCGACCGTTCGACTCCGATGATCGCGCTTGCCAAGCAGCGCAACGAGAAGCATGTCGCCTCGGGCACGGCGAGTTTCCGGGCGATCGACCTTGTCGCCCTGCCCACCGTGGAGACGTTCGACAAGGTTTTCGCGGTCAACGTCAACACTTTCTGGCGCCGGCCCGTGCCCCGCGAACTTGCCCTCCTCAAGAAGTTGTTGCGGCCCAAGGGTTCGCTCTTTCTGTTCTTCGAGTCGCCCGCCCCGCGCGCGCAGGAGCTGGCCGCCAAGCTGGTGCACTCCCTGGAGCCCAACGGCTGGAAGGCGGAGCCGACCCACCTCGACGGCAAGGTCATGCTCGTCGCCGCGCGCCCCGTATCCTGATATCGGTCGATGGCATATGCTGCGTACTGCGGCGAGCCATGGCATGCGATGTCCACCGGTACCTCCTGACACCGCTGGAGACATCAGCCATGCTTTCTTTCAATCTGACCTTCGTGCTCTTGTCCTCGCTCCTGTCCGTGCCGGCCGCCGCCGCCGACGTGACACCGCCGACCGCGCCCGGCACGCCGGTCTTTTCGAACGTGGCCCAGTTTGCCGTCACCATCACCTGGCAGCCGTCCACCGACGACGTCGGGGTCAGCGATTACATGATCCGCCGGGCGCTGCCCGGCGGCGGCACCTGGAATGACAGCACCCCGGGCACCTCCAACACGTTCACGATCCGGGACCTGACCCCGAACAACAACTACACCTTCACGATTATCGCCACCGACGCCGCGGGCAACACCTCCGCTTCGCCCGCCGCGAGCGTGCGGACGCTGGTCTACACCGCCGGGCCGATGTGTTCGATCAACTATCAACCGGTCACGTCCGGCGGCGGCTCGTTCTTTGCCACGGTGGGCATGACCAATCTGACCCCTGGGGCGTGGCAGGAGTGGACCCTGGGGTTCACCCTCGCCGACACGCAGGCGATCAACCCGGCGTGGGGTTTCCAGCGCAACGGCAACCGCTGGGCGGTAGGGTTCCTGTGGCTGTGGACCAGCGGCGCCGGACCGCTGCTGCCCGGCAACACGAGGACGGTGCAGTTCGACGGCTCCTACACCGGCAGCGCCAACCCGCCGCCGACCGAGTTCACGATCAACGACCATCCGTGCACGGTCAGCGGCGTGACCACCCCACCCGGCCCGCCGGTCAACCTGACCGCGAGCAATGTCACCCCCGGCAGTGTCACCCTGACATGGACCGCTGCGGCTCAGGGCACAAACCCCATCAGGGGGTACCAGGTCCAGCTCAACGGCGTGCAGCAGATCTGTGTGGGCGTGAACCCGTTGGGCTGTCTGGTTTCGGGGCTGTCACCCGGTACCCCCTATATGTTTTCGGTAAGGGCAGTGGACACGACGGGTCTTGCCGGTCCGCCCGCCACGATCGTCGTGCAGACACCGCCGGCGATCCCGCCCAGCCCTCCGGGCGACCTGATCGTCACGAACGTCACCGCCACCAGCGCCACGCTGTCGTGGACTGCCTCCACCCCGGGTTCGGCGCCGCTGGCGGGCTATGTCATCTACCGCGTCACCGGCACGACCGAGACCGCGATCTCCATCACACCCACCCCGGCAACTACGACTCACACCCTGAACAACCTGACCCCGAACACGGCATACGTCGTGCGGGTCAGGGCCCGTGACATCACGGGTGTCCTATCCGGACCGTCGCGGACCGTCGCCTTCGCCACGCTCGCGCCTCCGTCGACCTGCACGGTGGCCTACACGATCTCGGATTGGGGCAACGGTTCCGGGTTCACCGCGAACCTGGTCGTCACCAACACCGGCACAGCCCCGATCTCCGGCTGGACCCTGGGGTTCAGCTTCGCGACCGCGGCGCAGCGGGTCGGGCACGGGTGGAGCGCCACCTGGACCCAGCCGGCCGCGAGCCCCGACGTGACCGCCGCCAACCTCGACTGGAACGCCACGATCCAGCCCGGCGCCTCGGTCACCATCGGCTTCAACGGTTCCTACACCGCCGCCTCCGGCAACCCGAAGCCGGCCGCCTTCACGCTCAACACAAACCCCTGCACCTCGCAAATCGTTTGATCAGGCCGCACCGGTCGGCTAGACAGTCGCAATGACTGTGAAAATTCATAACGTGACCGTGGACGCCGCCAACGCCTACCAGCAGTCGCTGTGGTGGACGCAGGTGGTGGGATGGCAGCAGGACCCGGACGACCCGAACGAACCCGACCACACGCACTGCTGGATCGGGCCCGGGGACGGATCGCCGGGCCTGCTGTTCATCAACGTCCCGGAAGGCAAGTCCCTCAAGAACCGCATCCATCTCGACGTGCAGCCGGTCGACCGGACCCGCGACGAGGAGGTCGAGCGGCTCCTCGGGATCGGGGCGACGATCTTCGACGACCACCGCCAGCCGGACGGGCGCGGGTTCGTGGTCATGCATGACCCGGAGGGCAACGAGTTCTGCGTGGAGCGCAGTGCCGCCGAACGCGGCGTAACCAGCTGACCCACTGACCCGCCCGCCCAGCTCAGCGATACCTCCGTGGCAACTGCCTGGTACAGGATCCGTGTTCTCAACCGCGATCGGTGTCATCCTGAAGGTCAGCACGTAGCGCCTCAAGCGCTTCATACGCAATCTGGTGGCCGGCTCGGGCAGCCTCGGTCCACCATCGGATCGCCTCACGATATTCGCTGCGGCGGAATGCCCGGTAGCCGAGCGCATAACAGGCAGGTGCGTGCCCGGCGGCGGCCGCCTGCCGCAGATACCGCTCCGCCCTGCCCACGCTGTCCGCCTCCACAACGGCCAGCGCATACATGGCTTCGACGAACCCCGCGTCAGCCGCGAGCTGCTACGCTTCCGCGACCCGGTAATCGGGCTCACCCAGAGCATGGAGCACTCGTCCAAGGGCATAGAAAGCATGCGGGTGGCCGTTTTCGCCCGCCAGCCGGTAGGCCGTTTCGGCACGTCGAAGCTCACCGCGTAGCTCCAGCATGCGGCCCAGCTCGAACGCGGCGCCATCAGTGGCGGCCTGGCACGCCTCCTCCGCCCGCATCAGTTCCTGATCACTTGGGCTTGGCCCCGAAACTGGATCAGACAGTCGCGGAGGCGGCGAACGCCGCAACACCCTATGGTCGCGATCGTGGTCGTTACGCGACATCGACCGGACTGTCTCTTCATGGAGCGCCCAGCCTCGATCCTGCACCGGCGGGAAGCTTTGCGACGTCGCCTCGATCCAGATGTCGATGGCTTCGGGTGAGCAGCGCACCGCCTTAATGAGCCCATGCACCGCCGCCAGCTTCTCGTGACAGACGGTCGCCTCCAGCTGCGCCTCATCGATCTGCGGCGAGTCGGTGGCCAGCTGCCACCACAACTGCATCAAGCTATGGCACTCCTCCTGAAGACGGTCATCGGCCAGCCGAAGATGCACCACCGCGGCGGCCCGCCGGCGCTGGAGATCGTCACGAAATCGGTCGTGCAGATCGGTCAGGCTCACGCCGCGCACATTACGTCGACGCCACCACCCCTGTCACACGGCTTGTTCCAACGAGCCACACGGCGTCAACGACCCACGCTCCTGCCGCCGACCGCCGGCCGGACCCGGCGATGTTTGTCATCCGTTGACCGTTGACCGCTCACTCTCTGGCAGCTCCCACGCGAGAAATCTGCGATCATCGGGCCTTCTCATTTGGCCGTTCTACGCGGCGGTCGGCGTCGATGTGTTGCCAGCACAGGTCGCGGGCGACGTCGGCCATTACGGCATCGCTGGCGATGAGGGCGGACTTTTGTTGAGGGCGTGGGCCGCGTCGTGCATGCCGTGTTCGTGTTTCTGAACGGCGGCGTCGGCGATCTCTTTGAGGCGCAAGGAAGTGCTGGGCAATCTGTTCTGGGCGGCAGAGAAGGGGGAAGCGTCGGGTTGTTGCGGTGATGGTGGCGTGGTCCATGTCAGCTCCGGGGCAGGATGGCTGTGGTAGCGGCTGGCGACCAGCGACCTTGGCACCATATGTGATCTTTAGTGCAGTGGGGCAACTGCCGCCGCTGGGTGTCCTGGATGGATCATGTGCGTGCCGGCCCCGCGAGCGCAGTGGCTAACCGACGCAACGGTCGTGAAGCGGGCCGTTGGTCTGGCCGGCGGGCGCGAGCACTGGTCCGGTTGTTCGTCGGAGCTGATCATGTCCGCACGGGTGTAGTGCATGCGCGGCAGCTGGTTGAAGGCGATGCATATGGGTGCGTCATCGTGTGCGGGTGCCCGCGAGACTGGCCGCGGGCACCCCGCGTGTCGCTAATCGTGGATTCTGAGTGACCCGCCTGCGAGTGGCTGGGGATCGCTCAGGTCCAGGTCATAGTCGGCTGGCTCTCGGTTGTCGTACACCAGCGTCTGCTGAGGGTAGGACCCGGCCGACAGCGGCCAAACGACGAGCCGGACTTTATCGGGGGCGTTGAAGCCGTATGTGACGAAGCCGTATCCGGACTGGCCGTTGACGGTACCGACTCCCTTGACCGCGACCTTGCCGCTGGGGGCGACCACAAGCCATTCCAGTGCGGTCGAGTCGAGGGTGAACGCGGCGCCGTGTAGCGAGGCCGCAACTTTGCCGCCACCGACGGTCGGGCCTGGTTCACCCGGCCGGTACTTCGGGTTGAACTCGATCGTCAGTCGGCCTTGCGCGGACGGAGCGGCCACGAGCGCGCCCGCCGGGGAGTCAATGAAGCCGCCTTCGGTGACGAAGCCGCCTTCGGGGTCGTAGACGATGGCCAGAACACTTGTCGGCTCTGAGACCGCGCCGTCGTCGTCGGTGATCGCCGGCTTGATCGTATACATGCCCGGATGGGCGAACGTGTGCGTACCCTCGCAGAACCTGCCCAGCGTGACGAACGTGCTTACCTGCCCGTCGTCCCAGTCGACGTCACAGGTCTGCGTGTCGTTGGATCCTGGATCTTCGAAACGCACGCCGAATGGCACCGGGTCGCCCACCCGGAAGACCTGCCACGGCTGCGGCGAGGTGATGCCCAGTTCGTCGTCGGCTGCGGTCAGCGCGTTGGCGGACGACCCGATCCGCAGCTTGAGCGCTGGCGCGAGGTTGTTCACATGTACCACGGCCGAGTCACTGACCTGGTTGATGTCGTCGGACGCGGTTAGGGTTACGGTCACGGTGCCGTCGTCCGTGCACGTCATGAGCGTGTTCGGGCCACGCGCGTCGGTGAATGAACAAGACATGCCCGCGTCGGTGTCGGGTCCCAGCGAGTAGGTCCAGAACACCTCAAATGTGCCTTCCGGGTCGCTGGCCGAGCCGGCAAGCGCGATGGGGACGCCCTCGTCGCCGGTCGTGTCCGGTCCCGCGTTGACCGTTGGCGGCTGGTTGGGCTCGCCGGGCTCGTCCTCGAGTGGCAGGCACTCGTCCGGGCTGCCACCGGGCACGTCGGTGATCTCGACGTAGTACTCGTCCTTGGCGATCTCAGGCAGGTCCGGCCGCCAGACCAGGATCCGGTCGTTACGGTAGTACTGCCCCAGGGCGTTACCGGCGCACGAGTTGTGCTCGGCGAGTACGCCTTTCACGGAGAAGTTCCCGTCGCCCTTTCCCGCGCCCTCGATCGTGGATGCGAACGGAAACTCGTCGCATTGCTGGCGTGGTCGTTCGAGCACCTCGGTCGGTAGGGCGTTGCAGGCCTGGTTCTTGGCCGCGGTGTTGTTGGCGTAGAAGGGCCGGTTCGTGTTCGGGTCGATCGGGAATGTCTCCATTATGCGGTGCAATCCGGGGTTGGCCCGAGTGCCGGTGTACTTGCCGGGAATCGACTTCAGGCGGGGCCCTGGGTACGTCGGGCAGCCGGGGTCGAGGGCGCATTGGATGTGTTCGGACACCTCGGAGTACTTCGAGCTTTGGAGTGAGTACTGCAGGTGCGGTATGACGTCGTCCATGATGCATGCCGCCCGGCGGGCGTTGGAGAAGCCTTGGACCGCGCTGTCGCATCGTATCCGGTGAGGTGCCAAGGGGGTTACACCGCCGGATGGCGCCTCGGGAGAAAATACGTTGCCCTTGAACTGCCACTGATGCTTGCTGACGCTGTCTGGGCCCTGTCCGCTGTTCTGGGCGGAGTAGACGGTCCAGGAATGCCAGGAACCGTCCCGGTTCCAGTCCGTGAACAGTTTGGTGGCGGTGCGGCCGCCGGCGCTGCACCCATCGATCCAGGTGACGCAGTCGGCCCAGATGTCCATGATCCCAGTGCGCAAATCCGGGTTGGTCGGCGGATCGAAGACGATCGTGCCCGGCAGTGTCCGGAAGAAAACCGTGACGCTCCTCTTGCCATCGTCACGGCCGTACGCGACGGCCTCTGACAGGATCATCACCCTACCGGCCACCACGCCGTTCCTGTAGTGGAGCACCCCGCCGGAGACGTTGTTCTGGCACCATAGGAACCGGTTGTGCACCCGACCCTGCGCGGATGTGGCGTCCGGTGCCGACAGGCACGCCCGTGAGTTGGGATCGAGGTCCGGCGAGCTGGGCGGCTTACGAATGGACGTTATGGCAGGGGCGGCCGCAATGGGCATGCTCTCTGCCTTGGCTGAGGCCTGGACGATCACCGGCGTCAGCGAGCTGAACACGATTGTGGCCACAGCGATGCGAAGCGGCCTGGATCTGTTGAACACGTTGTCTCCCCATGGGTTTTCGATTGAACAAGGTTGTTGGCCGCCATCTGCTTGATGGCCGTCGATGCCGAAGCGTTGGTATATTCCATTGCGACGCCGTTAAGATCCTGCGGCAGCCCTTGATGTTGTTTGCGCCTCTGGACCGCAAACCGCCTTCGTAGCCGGGGTTTTGCAATGTGTGTCATCACCGTCGGGCTTGGTGTGTTTGCTGCCAACGAAGGTGATCTTCATGGCAGGTTCTGGGCCACGTGTAAAGACGGTGCCGTTGGGTGGTCCGGTCGAGTCCCGGGTGTCCAGCTCGTCGATTGCCGCTCTGACCTCGTGCAGAAGTGGCCCTACGGTCGATAGATCGTCCGGATCCAGATTGAGCGTGCCCGCCGGGGGCTCGATCGGCGGTGCGGGCCCGGGGCGTCGCCCAAAGCCTTGGCCCACGTCTCGATCCGGTTCATCGTTGCGGCCTGCAGCGCCTCGTGGACCGCTTCGGCCAAAGCCTTGATGCCCGCCACGCGATCCGGACGCGATGATGACGTTCGAAGGCCGGCCGTCGGCGCCAAGAACAACCGCACGGAATTGGACGAGTCCTAGCCTCCGCTTGCCAAGAGTCTGATTAAGGTCACGGGAGATGCTATTCATGTCATTGAAGTGGCTCACAGGGATACGCTGACAGGGGCGACTTCTGCCGCTCTGCCGCATCTCTTCCGCTTGAAATCCCGTACTAAGTTATATGTATGGATCCCGCGGACCGCCTGGGGGCGATGGATCTCGGTTCGCTGCTGCGTGGTTGGCGCATGGCCGCCCGGCTCACCCAGCGGGAGCTTGCTGATATGTCCGGGATAAGCCTTGCCACGGTACGGGATCTGGAGCAGCAACGCACCCGATACCCACACCCGGCGTCCCTGCGCGCGTTGGCGGCTTCCCTCGATTTGACCGAGCAGCAGAAGGAGGTCTTGTACTCGGCGGTTCAGGCCAAGCCAGACAGCGCCCCCGACCGCGATGCGTCCGATGTGCTGGACGTGTCAGGCACCGAGATAACCGTGGACATACTCGGGCCATTGCGTGTGCGGCGGGCAGGTAGGCCGACCGAGTTGACCCGTGGCCGGCAGCGAGTTTTGCTGGCGCGTCTGGCCTTGAGCGTGAACCTGCCGGTGAGCCAGTTCGAGCTCGTCGAGCTGCTGTGGGGTAGCAACGCGCCGGAAACGGCGATCAATCAGCTCCACAAACACATCTCCAGGCTGCGCGGCTTGCTCGGTTCTTCTTTGCTGAGCCTTTCGGCCGGCGGGTACCAACTAAATTTGACTGACCAGCAAACGGATCTGGGCCGATTCCGTGTTCTGGTCCGCCAGGCCCGTCAGCTCGCTGCCACAGATCCGTTCGGCTGCTTCGAGATGCTGACCACCGCGTTACGGACATGGCGAGATGATCCGCTGGCTGAGGTAGCCGAGGTCAGCCACCACAGCGCGTTGACGGCACTGATCGAGGAACGCATCGACACCGTCCTCTGGTGTGCCGGCCTTGCCCAAACCGACGAGCAGCATCGCCGGTGCCTTCCCCTGCTACGCGAGCTGGCTACCCGCCACCCGTTGCATGAGCCAATATTCGGCGGTCTGATCGACGCGCTGGCCGCTACGGGTCAGACCGCGGCAGCGCTGAACGCCTACGATGAGATCCGCACGCGTCTGGTGGAGGAGTTGGGCATTGATCCCGGCCCGCGGTTGAGAGCCAAGCATCTGCGCGTGTTGCGCCATCAACACCAGGCACCGGACACACGCGCTGACGACCCACAGGCGCTGGCCACACACAGACCCGCGCAGCTACCCGCGCCACCGCGCTACTTCACCGGCCGAGGTGGGCAACTCGGCGAGCTGAACGACCTACTTTCGGCCGGTCTTGACGACAACTGTCCGGTTATCGCGACCATTGTCGGCCCGGCCGGCGTTGGCAAGACCGCGTTGGCCTTGCGATGGGCAGCCGCCGTCCGTGCCCGTTTTCCCGACGGTCAGCTCTACCTCAACCTTCGGGGCTTTACGCCGGATCCACCGATTCGGCCCATCGAAGGGCTGGGTCTGCTGCTGCGGGCACTCGGCGTTCCGGCTGAGCGGGTCCCGGCCGACATCGACGAGGCGTCGGCGGCCTACCGGAGTTTACTGGCCGACCGGCAGATCCTGGTCCTGCTCGACAACGCCTACAACGTCCATCAGGTACGCCCGCTGCTGCCGGGCGGTGCCGCCTGTGCGGTCGTCATAACCAGCCGGCACAGGCTCGGCGGCCTGACCGCAGTCGAAGGTGCGCATCGCCTGGTACTTGACCCATTGCCGACCGATGAGGCGGCCGCCCTGCTGCGGGTCATTCTCGGTGGGGCGCGGGTCGATGCCGAGCCGACCGCCACTCGGCAGCTCATCAAGGTGTGCGACCATCTGCCCCTGGCGCTGCGCGTGGCCGCAGCGAACCTTGGCGAGGACGGCGCCACGATCGGTGAGCATGTCAGCCGGTTGCGTTCCGGCCGACTGACCGCGTTTTCGGTCGACGGTGATCCACATGCGACGGTGCGGGCGGCCCTGGATGTGTCGTACTTGCGCCTGCCGCCCGACGCTCGACGCTTGTTTGCCTTGCTGAGCATCAGCCCCGCGGGCGATGTCGGCGTTGGGCCGGTGGCCGCCCTGGCCGGCAGGACACTGGACGGCGCCCGCCGGCTCATCGGCTGTCTGACCGAGGCACACCTGCTCGACGAGCAGCGACCGGGCCGGTACACGATGCACGACCTGGTCCGGATCTACGCCGGTGAGCGCCTCGACGATGACCAGGCGACCGGTGACCGGCGCGCGGCGGCACAACGGCTGGTTCGCTGGTATCTGGCCGTGGCAGAGGTGGTATGCCGCCTGGGCACTCCACATCGCGAACGGCCTGTGCCATCCGAGGAGCCTGCCCTCGACCAGGGACTCGTACCCGACCGGCTTGAGGACGCCTTGGCGGTTCTCGACGAGGAACGGCCTGGGCTGTCCGCGGTCGCCAAACTGGCCCTCGACCGGGGCGATCACCGGTCGGCCTCGCAACTGGCGTACCTGCTCGCCGCGTACTTCCAGTTGCGCGGCGACGGTCCGGACAGCGTAGCCATCTATGAACAGGGGCTCGTCGGAGCCCAGCGGACCGGCGACCAGTCAGCCACGACATCGCTGCATAACAGCCTCGGCATCGGATTCGCCGTCCAGCGCCGGTGGGCGAACGCCCGCGACCACCTCCTTCAGGCCCGTGACGCAAGCCGCCGCCTGGGTGACCGCGACGGGGAGGCGCGGGCCCTGTTGAATCTCGGCCGAACCCTGACCGATCAGGGCCAGCTCGACGAGGCGCTTGTGGTCTTCCACCGTTCGCTCGAACTCAGCGTAGCCGGGGGTCAGCACCGGCGGGTGGCCCACCTGTGGAACAACATCGGCCTGGTGTACCTCCACCGTGGCGAGCTGGACTCGGCGATCGAACACCTAACCCACTCGCTGAAGCTGTTCCGTCAGCGGGACGACCGCAACGGCGAGGGCAGCGCGTTGGACACGCTCGGCCGAGTACACGCGGCGCTCGGCGACCATGCCACCGCCCTGCGGCATTTCCAGGATGCTCTGGCCGCGCAGCGTGAATCCGGCAATCAGGAGGCCGAGGGCGACACACTAACCAACATCGGCATCGCCTATCAACAGCGTGGCGACCTGGCCACCGCCGTCGACTACCTCGAGTCCGCCGCGCGTCGCCACCGTGATCTCGGTGATGCTCATAAGGAGTCGGTCATCCACCGACACCTGGCACAGGCACACCTGGCCGGAGGCAACCGGAACTCCGCGTTATCCGAATTGGACATTGCCCGAGAGCTACGCGCTCGGACACCCGATGCTGTTGAGGAGGCAGCGCTGCAGCGCGTTCTGGACGAAGCCGGCGGACCCACACCGCTGCTGCGAGCACGGCGAACTGCAACGCTGCCGGCCGACGCGTGAACAATGGGCATTTGGATGCACCCGTTCGATCGGGGACATGTGTGCGGCTGATGCGCCGGCGTTAACCGTTTCGCTCTGGGCCTGGGCAGCCGTCAACGTGATACGCATGACCGGCATCCGCATCGAAGAACTCCTCGAGATCAGCCACCACAGCCTGATCCAATACCGACTGCCCACCAGCAGCGAGGTCGTGCCACTCCTGCAAATCGCGCCGTCCAAAACCGACGCCGAACGGCTGCCGCTCGTCAGCCCAGAACTGGCCGACATACAGTCCACCATCATCCTGCGCATCCGCGACACCGCAGGCAAAGTGCCGCTGGTCCCGGCCTACGACTGGCACGAATGCCTCTGGCAGCCGCCGACACCGCTGCTGTTCCAACGCTGCTTCAGCACCGAGAATCGGGCGATCGGCCACGGACCATCCGCAAGATGATCCAGGAAGCCCTCGCCGACACCGGGCTGACCGACCCCGCCCACGGCGGCCCGCTCAACTACACCCCACACGACTTCCGCCGGCTGTTCATCACCGACGCCATCCTCAACGGACTACCACCACATATCGCCCAGATCATCGCAGGCCACCGCGACATCAACGTCACCATGGGCTATAAATAAGCTCGGAAATTGCATTTGACGAATGTTGATCTGCCCGGTACGACGTCAGATGCGGCTTACGGATTTCGCTCCCGCTGCGTCGCTGTCGGTTTCCAAATGAGGTGCACCGACGGAAGCTCCATACTGGGAGCGGAGCATTTTGAATGGGATGTCCGTGTGGCGGTCAGTCCCAGATGATCTTCGCTTTCTTCAGTGCAAGGCTGGGCCATGGCGATGGTCCCGGAGTTGGGTCCATGCCATCGAATGAGGCGGTTGCTTCGGTTGTCGAGGGAGGAGAAGGGGCGGCATCGCTGTGTGGCATCATCGCTGCCGGGCCCTCGCCGCAGCGGCGCGATCGGTGCATGACGGGAGACGCGATGACGTCGAACAGCGACTTGAACCTGGTAGCGAGCAATTTGTTCAACGACGCGATGCGTTTTCTTGCCGAGGGCAAGCGTGAGGTGGCGTTGAAGTACCTTCGTCAGGCAGCTCAGTGCGGCCATCCCGAGGCCCAGTCAAAGTATCGATCTCTCGGCGGCGAGCTGGATCTTCTCGTTGGATTGGGTGCAGGATTCCCATGGCAGCACCCCGCTGCCATGGCGGACGCTGTAGTGGACGCCGAGATCATTGACGACTCTCTCGTTCCGGCTCCCTCGGCATTTCTGAGTCCAGACGAGCGATGGCTTGACGGTCTGGTCGTGCGCCAGAGCGAGCCGGCCGGAGCATGGGAGCTGATAAAAGCTTATGAGGCCCTGAAGGCGCTGGCGCCCGATCCAGATCGGCCGGTCGAGTTCTTCGCGACCCGTTCCGGGCGTGACCATCGAGAGGTTCATCATCTGCGCAGGGTCCGTAATGGCTGCGTCCACGCATTACAACGTGGAGGCTGGTGGCCGGTGCAACGCGAATTCAACAAGGCCGCTGCCGTGCTGGAAAGCCTGAAGGTCGCCTTCGGCCTGAAATAGGCCGGCAGTGCCAGCGTTGCGGCTGAGCCGCCGGGCGTTAATCCCAGATGACCTGCTCTTTTCTGGGCTTGCGCAGCCATGCCTGGCGATGGTGCGGGGTTGGCCCGAGCCACTGGTAGAGCGGGTTGCCGCGGCGTTGGAGTGCTTCGGGGTCTGGGTGTTGCAGGCTGTGGCCGAGCCGTTCGATGAATCTTTGCCGATCCGAGATGTCGGGTTTGATGCCTTCGCCAGCGGCTGTAGGCGTGACGTCCCACCGCAGCAGGCTCATGATCTCGACAAAGGCGATGGTCTCGGGAAGCCGGATGGCGGGATGGAGTGGGTTGACGCCGAGACGTTCGCCGCGTTCTACCCAGCGTTCGTTGATCAGCTGGTCGCTGAAGGCCCGCCAGTGCTTGGTGACGTGGAAGGCGGCGTGCATCGCGTGTCCGAAAGCGTCGTGTGGCCTGCGCCGTGCCAAGGTGCGGTGACGGCGGGCGGCAGCCACAACTTCGGGTGCGGCAGCCGGCGATAGTTCGGGGTCGCTGTCGTGGTAGTCGGTCAGTAGCCGGGCGTGTTTGATGCAGATGGGCAGCTGAAGTGGCTGGAGCACGATACCGACTGGCTGTCTGACGCCGCGGCGGGCGGCGCAGTGCGAACACATTCTGACCAGCCGGGCGGGCAGTCTGCTCCATCGCCGGTAGGGCAGGGCAGGGTCGAATGTTGTTGGTGGGCTGGCGATCTGAGGTAATAGGCGGCGCAGGATCGGCTCTGGTTGGCCGCTGAAGGCGGCGAGCCTGGTGATGGCCGCCGTGTTGAGCGCCAGATCGCGGTTGGCGACCTCGATGAGGCTGGGGGTGTGGCTGTCGGCGAGGTACTGGAGGAGCAGGGTGGGATCGATTCGGTTGATCAGCGCCAGCCGCCATACATAGGACAGGATTATCTCGCCGGCGAACGGACGGGCGGTGATCGGCAGGGGCCGGGCCGGGCGCCGCCAGAGCGATTCGACGTGAACCTGATAGGAGGGCAAGCTATATCGCTTGCGCCGCAGGGGATGTGGGTTTGCGTTGGGTGGGCATGCTCCGGCGCGGCTTGGCCCCGAGATGCTCAGCGGCGTGATCGAGGGTGACTCGGTGGAGCGCGTGCTTGGTGATCTTCTCGGTGCCGTCGAGGATGGCCTCGATGGCGGCCTCTCTGACCAGGTGGGACAGGCTGCCGATCATGCCGCCAGTCCGTTCGTGCAGGAATTCGGCCAGGTTGAGCAGGGAACCTTGACGGTGGTGATGCAAAAGCAGCGCTTGTTCCAGGGTTGCCACCAAGGCCATCCACTGTTTCGCGTTGGCTGGTAGTGCCTCCTGCGCCCAAGCCGACCTGGACCAATAGATCGCTGACCCCTCCGCGCAGTATCGAGACGAGACCGGGCACTTCATTCGCTGGGCGGTCAAAAATCGCCATGCCACCGGGCACACCTTCGGTGCGGTGCGATGGCAAGGCCCAGCAGGACCCCTGGATTCGGAGAGACGCTGGAGCGCCGCCCGCCGGCTACTGCACGATGACACCCTTGACACCGGCGATCGCTTCGCGGGCTTGTTGCTCCTGCTCTACGCCCAGAAGATCGCCACCATCACGCAGCTCACCGAAGACCATCTGGACGATAGTGACCAGCACATGCGCATCATCTTCGGCACCGTGCCTATCGTGCTACCCGAACCCGTCGCAGAAATCGCCCGCCAGCTTGTCATCAACCGCCGAGGAAAGGCCAGGACCGGAGCGCCACAACAAGTTCCATGGCTCTTTCCTGGTGGACTCCCCCGCCGGCCCATCGGCGATGACGCGCTCGGCCAGAGGCTACACCGCATCGGCGTCAACCCACGCCAAGACCGCTCTACCGCCCTCTTCACGCTCGCCACCGAGATACCCGCCGCGATCATGGCCCGAATGCTCGGCATCCACATCGGCGTCGCGGTCCAATAGCAACAAGCCGCCTCAGGAGACTGGACCGCCTACGCCGCAGATGTCAGCCAACGAAATCCCATGTGAGCCAGCAGTTAGGCTTTCAAACTAGGTGCGTCGTCGATCCACTCGCCTGCAGATCCTCGGCGCTGCTTGACTTTCCGGGCTAGCCACTCAAGATCCCCGAAGAGGTCAGGATTACCACTGGCTGCTCTCATATGATCGATAATTGGCCGATAGCGGTCCACTACCAGCATGATGCGGCGGCCAAGACCCCGATTGAGCACAGCCAGGTCCAGCACGTCAAACCTCGCACCGTTTGCGAGCGCCTCATACCCGTTGAGATACACGCTGAGCAACTGCTTCGCCTCGCCGTCACCGTTAAGCGCCTTCGCCTGCAGGGCTGCTACGCCAGCTTCGTCGTAGTCACTCGGAAGCATCCGCAGGCGCAGTTCGGCTTGCCGGTCCAGAAAAGAGGTGCACGCCTCAAGAGTCGTCTGCCTGCGCCTACGGTCGTGATCCTGATCAGTCGCCTGCTTTGCCAGGTCGACCTGATTAGCCAGCAATCGGACCTGCAAAGCCAAAGCCCCAAAAACGATGATATTTACGACAATCGAGGCGAACACGCCGACGAGCGACCAAGTCTCAAAGACACTCATGAAGGCGATTAGACCAACCCACAGCCACATGTGCTCGTTGCCGCCGGCTACATCACTCGCTACCAGGACCTTGGCATTGACTGGTCTGGGCAACATCCACCTAAGGCCGCATTCGAACCTGCGCTCAGAACCAAGCCCACATGGTCGTACAACAGAACACCCATTCCGACTGTTCCAATATCTGACTGCACCATTGGCCGTCTACCCCGACGAGGCCATCCATTCCCACCTGGCGTTCCTCGCACGCCGCCGCGCCCTGCGGCCCAGCGAGGAATACCGCACACCCACCGACGAGGAATGGCAAGAATTCCTCGGCCACTTCGAACGACGCAAAGCGTCCATCGGCACCTGCGCCCGAGCCTTCGCAACCCCATGCATGGTGTGGAGCCGTGCCCTCTCCGACAATCCCGGCGCCAGCGTCGGTGACCGGCATCTGCACGATTTGGCCAAGCCATACGGGCGCATCATGAATGGCGGCGTCGCGGCGGTTATGGACATCTGCACGGCCGAGGAGGTCGGAGTGCGTTCGAGCGCGAACCGGATGGAATAGAACGCGCCCAAGGCGGAAAGTGTGTACGGGTGAACTGACTGTTCACGAGCCGTGCGAGCTGTGCCCGGTCTGGAGCGCGCCGCAGGGACTCGTACGTCGACGAGCGTAGGTTTTTCGCCGGCGAAACACGTCCCTGGCCGTACGCGGGTGACGCTTGCGGGGCGACGACACCGATATGGATCCGGCCCACAATCGGATGCATGATTTTCGTGGAAGTCTTCGCGCCGCGGGGCGTCCTCAGTCCGCAGGAGCGCTGGCAGCTCGCCGAGCGGTTGATGACCGACGTGAACTTCGAGGAGCCGGCATTGCCGGTGGCCATGGAGATCGCGGTGGGGAATGCCGAGGTCGTCGTGCATGAGCCCGAAGCCTGGACGGTCGGGGGCCAGCCGATCGAGCGGGCACGGTTTCTTGTCCGGGTCAGTGTGCCCGAACAATGGCGGGCGGAGTTCAGCCGGCACCTTGCGCCTCGGCTGACCCGGGTGCTGCGCGGGGTGCCCGGCTCGACCGCGGACATTACGGTCCATGTCTTCGGCGTCGCGGGCCAGCCGGTGGGGACCCGATGATGCGGAGGGTCACGCTCAGCTTTGTGTCGTTTGATGCAGCGCATCAAGAAAACTGTCCCGATCGTCGGGCGGAACTATCTCCTGCACGAGCCGTTCGAAGGCCTCCGGTGTGACGTGCTGCGTATGGGCGCGCAACTTGTCCAAGGTCAGCCACATGCCCATCTCGCCATACAACAGGACTTCGGCGGACAACATTGCTTCCACAGCCGCGATGGGCCGTCCGAGTTCGGACGTAACCGTGCCAAGCCTCCGGTAGGTGGTGGCGGCCAGGAGCCGTTCCTCGCGCTCCAGCCAGATTTCGAGAGCCTGCCGGTAGTCCCGCTCAGCCTGCTCGAACCGCCGCTGCTCCTGCGCCAGGGTGCCAAGCGTGTGGCAGGCGATACCGGCCAGGTGCCGTTCACCGCACTCCAGGTAGATGTCGAGGGCCTGCCGGTAGCACTGCTCCGCCTGTTCGAACCGCTGCTGCTCCTGCGCCACGATGCCGAGATTGTGGTAGGTGATGGCGGCCAGGTGCCGTTCACCGTCCTCCTGGCAGATGTCGAGGGCCCGCCGGTAGTACAGCTCAGCCTGTTCGAACCGCCGCTGCGACTGCGCCATGACGCCGAGTTGGCCACAGATGCCGGCGGCGCCGTGCCGGTCACCGGACTCCAGCTTGATGTCGAGGGCCCGCCGGTAGTACCGCTCAGCCTGCTCGAGCCGCCGCGGCTCCTGCGCCACGATGCCAAGCTGGTGGTAGGTGATGGCGGCGCCGTGTGCCTCGCCGAACTCATGCCGCCGCGACCTGACCACCACCATCCGATCACGACTGTCCGAGACGACCTCCATGATCTCCATCTCGGGCGCCTCCCGATCGCCCCGGACTCGACCCAACACCCGCTTCACCACGTCATACAGCGCCGGCGGGGCGATGTTCACCGCCGCGGGCAGGACCACCAGCTCCACCAGCCCGGGAACGAAAACCTCCCCACCGGCCGGCTCGACCCGCACGGCCCCGGCCGCGGAGGCCCGCGCATCCTCGCCCCACGCCGCCAGAAACTGCTGCGGCGTCACACCCACACCGGTGTCCATCGCCAACACCACACGACCTATGCCCGACACTCTGTCACCCCAGTCAAGATCTCCAACGCCGATCAGCACGCCCAGCCTAGGTCGTGATCCGCACCCATTCGCGGCGCATCCCGGCGCCCGATCCGAGGTAGATCTCGCTGCCGGAATAGAGGACCACAGTCCCGTCACGCAGCACCCGGCCGCCGCCGTCGACCATGCTCACGCCCGGGATGGCGGTGTACACACCGTCTTTGAGGTAGGCGTACGTGTCGCGGTGGCGGACCAACCAGATGCCGTCGTCAAGCAGGACGGGGACCATCCCGCGGTCGAACTCGAGGTCGCGCTTGACCCATTCAGAGCCCACCAGCTCAAACAGCCAGAGCTCGCCCAGGCTGTTGACCGCGAGGACCCAAGCCTGCTTGCCGTCCGGCGAAAGGGTCAACGACGCTTGCACCTCGGCGGCGGGCCAGGGCAACTCCCGCCACGATTGGGCAACGTCATCGCTGACGAACAACTGCTTGCGTGGAGTTTCGGCATAAAGCCACAGCCTGCCATCCGCACCTTCAAAAACCATTGCTCCGGGGGTACGGAGGGGCGGCTGCTCCGCCATCGGACCCGAACCGATCTTGACCAGTTGGCGGCGTTCGCAACTGCTCCCCCAGGCGCCATCCTCAAGGCCGGTCGCCCCGGGGCACAGCATCATGTAGCGCCCGCCCTGCGAGATGACCGCCTCGGCCGGCGGGCGTTCGACCGGATGGGAGGTGAAGGTCGCCCCACCATCCTTGGTGTGCCAATAGTTGCTCGGCTTGTCGGCCATCTCCTCGGTGACCTGAAGCGACGCCGTATCGGCGTCGAACGCGAGCAGGACCGCGCGTGCCTTGTCCGGCATGGACGGCACGGTGACCCGCCGCCACGTCTTGGCGCCGTCGGCGGTGACGGCCAGCGTGCGGCAAGGCGGCGCGGAGCCGCTCATCCCCACGCACGGGTCGTGCCACAGCCAGGCGTGGTCCCGGTCGACGAACCTTATGTCACGCAAGTTCACGGTGCCCAGGTCGGGGAACGACACCTGCCGGGTCTCCAGGGACGGAGCCGGGCTGGGCGAGATCGAAGGCGGTGGTGTCGGTTCGATGATGGGCGGTTCGCCGCGCCGGGCCATCAGGAACAGGGCCACGGGAAGGGCCACCAGGACGGCCAACGCCGCCGCCACCACGGCACGGCGGCCGGCGCGGCGCCGCCTGACCTTGGCCGCCACGGCCTCCGCACCGCCCGCCGGCGCTTTCACTGCCACCTGCTCCCAGTCGACCAGCTGCTCGGCGAGCTGGGCGCGGCCGCGCGACAACCACGAGCGCACGGTGCCCTCGGCGACACCGCGCTGCTGAGCTATCTCCGAAGTGGACAGCCGGCCGACATGGTGCAGCACGACGGCAAGGCGGTGGTTGGACGGCAAGGCGGCCAGCGCGCGGGTCAGGTCCACCCGCTCCGGTCCCGGCGGCGGCGCGTGGTCCTCCCGCTGCCCGGCCACGAACCGCTGGATCACCTGCAGATGCCGCAGCCTGCTGGTGGCAAGGTTCCACGCCACCTGCCTGACCCAGGCGCCAGGGTTCTCGTAGGTGCCGACCCGCCTCCACCGGTCGAGCGCGCGGCAGAACGCCTCCTGCGTCAGATCCTGCGCCTCGGCGTGATCACCCAGGTAGGCGTAGAGCTGCGCGGCGACACGGTGGAACGTGGCCGCGTAGAACTCGGTGAACTCCGCGGTCCCGGCTCGGGTCACGCCTTGGGTCATGGAAGAAGAACGCACCGGTACCCCCGGATGTTGCAGCTATTCCACGCAGAACTCGTTGCCCTCGGGATCGGCCATCACGGTGAGGTCTTCCCCGGCTTGCAACACGGTGGCACCCAGCGCGGTCAAGCGGGCGACCTCGTCGGCGGCCGGGCCCGGCGCCCGCAGATCGAAGTGCATCCGGTTCTTTGCTTTCTTCGGTTCGGGTACCCGGTTGAACCACATGTTCGGGCCGCCCCAGCCGGCCGCCTCGACATACGCCTTGTCGGAGGTGGAGTCCTCGTCCACATTGGAGCCGAGGGCGGCTGCCCAGAAACGGGCGGTCACGAGCGCGTCGGCGCAGTCGAATGTCACCGTCTTGACGAAGCTATACATGACGGCACCATAGTTTATCGAGAAGTCTTGCGCGCCTTGCTTTCCGCGGCGGGACGGGGCGGATCGCCTTGATGGTCACGCCGCGTACGAGGCGGCATCCCGGCCGCGGCGAACAAGTCCTTGCCCACCGGCTCGAACCGCCCCCACGTGCTCGGTCCACTCACTGGACAGCACGCGCCGCCCGGACGGCGAGACACCACCGGAAAGATGGGTCCGCCCGAGGGCGAGCAGATCGAGGTCGACGAGCCGTCCATACCCAAGGTGGCGAACAGCTCCCGCTTGAGCAGGTCGCCGTCGCACACACTGTTCGAGTTCGGTCATAGCCCGATCGGCCGACCCTGACCCAGGGTCAACGTCAGCCTCAAACCCGCAGCGGCAGCGCGACGGTAATCTCCATGCCGCCGCCGGGACGGGCGACGGCGCCGACCGAACCGCCATGCGCCTGGCAGACGGCGTGGACGATGGACAGGCCGAGGCCCGAACCGCGGGCGCCGGTCCGCTCGCGGCCACCCCGGCGGAACGGCTCGAACAGCCCGGCCACATCGGCCTGCTCCACCTCGAAACCGGTGTTGCCGACGATCAGCTGGGCGTAGTCGCCGTCGCGGCCGCTGCGGATCCAGATGCGCCCGCCGAGATGGTTGTAGCGGACGGCATTCTCGATCAGGTTGCCGGCCAACCGGTCCAGCAGGCTGGGATCACCGGTGACCGGGGCGGGGGCGAGGCGGGTCTGTACGGAGATGTTGGTGCGCTTGATTTCCTTGTCCATCGCGGAGAGCGCGCCCGGTACCCCCGAAGCTAAATCCAAAAGCTCGGTGCGCAAACCTGTCCGTGCCTGGCTGCGCGCCAGCACCAGCAGCGCGTCCACGAGCGCGTTTGCCCGCTCGGAGGCGTCACGCACGACAGCACCCATGCGGCGTAACTCGTCGGCGTTCACCTCCGGGTCGGAGAGGGTCACGTCGACCTCGGTGCGCATCACCGCCAGCGGGGTGCGCAGCTCGTGGGAAGCGTTGGCCACAAAGCGTTGCTGCGCGGTGAAGGTGGCGTTGAGCCGGTCGAGCATGGCGTCGAAGGTGTCGGCCAGCTCGGCCACCTCGTCGTCGGCGCCGGTGTAGTTGATCCGCTGGTCGAGGGTCTCGCCGCCGAGACGCCGCGCGGTCGCGGTGACCCGGTGCAGCGGCCGCAAAGCCCGCCCCACAACGGCATAGGCGCCGGCCATCCCGACCACCGTGATCGCGAGCACCGCCATGACCCCCTTGAGCAGCAGCTCGGTCTGGGCATCCTCGAGCAGCGTCCGCTGCCACTGCTTCGCGTCGACACTCTGACCGTCGGCGAGCAGCACCCGCGTGCCCTCGGCCAGGTTCTTCACCGGGAACACCGCGTCGCCCATCAGCAGCCACGCCAGCAGCAGGAGCAACGCGCCCGCGCCGATGAGCAGCAACGTGTTCAGCAGGGTCATGCGCAGCCGCAGCGTCGGCCGCAAACGCTTGTGGCGATTGGAGTTGCGGTTGGAGTTGCGGTTCGAATTGCGGGTCATAGCGCGACGATCCGGTAGCCCGCGCCGACCAGTGTCTCGATCAACACCGGCTGGCCGAGCTTCATCCGCAACGTGCGCATGGTCACCCGCACGATCGTGGTGAACGGGTCGGTGTTGGCGTCCCACACCCGATCCAGCAACTCCTCGGTGGACACGACCGCGCCCCGTGCCCGCATCAGCTCCTCCAGTACCCCGAACTCCTTGTTGGTCAGCTCGATCGGCGCCCCGCCCCGGGTCACGGTCCGCTTCGCCGGATCGAGCTCCAGGTCGGCGACCTTGAGCACCGGCGGGGTGACCGGAGTGGCGCGGCGGCCGAGCGCGCGCACCCGCTCGATCAGCTCGTCGAACGCGAACGGCTTGGGCAGGTAGTCGTCGGCGCCCAGCCGCAACCCCTCGACCCGCTCGGCGACACTGCCGCTGGCGGTCAGCATCAGCACCCGGGTCAGCGCACCCGAACCGACAAGCTCGGCGCACAGCTGGTCGCCGTGCATGCCGGGCAGGTCCCGGTCGAGCACCACCACGTCGTAGCGCGTGACGAAAGCCATCTCGTGACCGGTGCTGCCGTCATAGGCGACGTCGACGGCCATGCCGTGCCGGCGCAGGCCGCGGGCGATCGCGTCGGCAAGGTGCCGCTCATCCTCCACCACCAGGACCCGCATGGCACGCCACGATACGTCACCAGCGCCAGGCCCCGGAATTGATCTCTATGACGACGAGCTTGCGGTCGCCGGTCGAGCACGCCAGCACCCACTCCACGAACTGGCACTGGTAGATGACGTGCGGCACCGAGCCGAGGATGCGGGGCCCGGACGCGTCGAAGCCGGCGATGAAGGTCTGGCCCAAGGCCCCGGTGGTCTGCACCTGCCGGATCATCACCGGCGCCGCGCTGTGGAACGGCATGTCCGGGTCTGCGACCGGGATCACGTGCCAGTCCTGCATGGCGGTGAGGCGCCGGCCGGTGCGCGGCTCCAGCAGTTCGAGCGGCTCCGAGGAGTTGGTCGCCTCATAAAGGGGGTACGAGAACAGCCCGCCCGGCGTCGGCGTGATCCCGGCGCCGGGGCGGGATCGCCAAAGCTCACCGCCGGTGTTGGGATCCAGGACGATCACTTGACCGTGGTCCAGGACGCTCTCGCAGATCACCGGCCCGCAGGCGAAGCGCCGCTTCTCCGAGGGCGGCTGGGTACCGGGCGGAAGCGGGGTGAGGTGCCGCCGGTCGAGCATCATCATGTTGGGTTCGGCGCCCGACGGCGTCTGGTAGAAGATGGTGATGCCGTCGCCGAAGGCGCCGATGCCGTAGCTCTCCGACGCTGGCAGGTCGAGCTGGCGCGAGCGGATCAGACTCCCGGTGCCGAGCTCATACTCGGCGATCTTGCCGGCCCGGTCGATGACCACCAGCGAGTGCGCGGCCGCGTCGACGAAGCGGGACACCGTGCCGGTCAGGCTCCACCGCTCGGTCAGCGTCTGCGCATCGATGATCGTCTGCTTCTCGTCCTGCGGTGAGGAGAGCACGATGACATCGCCGAAGGTCTCGGCCCAGCCCTCGAACTCCCATACCCGCTCACCGGTGGCAAGGTCGAAGGCGAACGTGCGCGGTACCTGCCGCCGCTGCGCGAGCGCCATCACCCTGCCCTGATCGATGTCGATGTGGAAGAACGCCTCCTGCACGTTGGTGAGGGTGGTGCTCCAGCGACGGCGGCCGTTGGGCTCATAGACGGTGACGGAGCGCCCGTCCCGGACGATCATCTCCTTGCCGGAGAACGCGATCAGCTCCTGGGAGTGGCCCAGATCCAGGCTGGCGCGGATGATCAGGGCGGGTGGGA
>DASUXL010000229.1:0-2750 GCA_036377915.1 Candidatus Limnocylindrales bacterium | reverse complement strand
CACCGATTTTCGCAAGCATGTCGCCTGGTACCTCAAAGGATTCCCGGTCGGATCGCAGCTGCGCCAAGCGATGGCGATGTCCTCGTCACTGTCCGAACTGGACGATCTGCTGGGCAAGCTGGACCTTGACGCGCCCTTCCCACCGACATCCTGGGCCAGCCGCGCGGCCGCACCAACTCACCGGCCAGGGTCGTCCTCCCCTACGGCTGGCTCGACGACCGCGACTCCTGCGCCGTCCCCGAGGACGCGGAACACGACGACTCCGGCGGCTGATCCGGTCCGCGAGGTCAGACGGCGTAGTGCTCGACCAGATCGGCCAGGATGTCGCGGGTGCGGTGCAGCGAGCTGATCTGATCCTCGACCCGGTTGAGCTCGGATCGCAACCGCTCGGCCAGCCAGGGCGTGCGGATCGCCTTCTCGGTGATGCACGGCAGCACGTCTTGGATGGTGCTGCTGGACAGGCCTGCGGCGAGCAGGGAGCGGATCAGCGCGACACGCTCGGCCGCCGACTCGGGATAGACGCGCTGCCCGCCGGGGCTGCGCTCGCTCGCCAGTAGCCCCTGCTGCTCGTAGTAGCGCAGCGATCGCGCGCTCGCGCCGGTCGCGATCACCAGGTCGCCGATGCGCATCGATGTCACCCCTGTCACAATGCTTGCCCCTGACGTCAATGTCAGGTTTTAACGTATCAGCATGACCGCGACGACAACCAGCCTCCTGGGTTCCCTGCTTGAGCCGACAACCCTTGCCGGCCTGCCGCTGAACACCCGTTTCGTGATGGCACCGATGACCCGGTCCCATTCGCCCGGCGGTGTTCCGGGGCCTGAGGTCGCCGCCTACTACCGGCGCCGGGCCGAGAACGGCATCGGTCTGATCATCAGCGAAGGGGTGCTCGTCGGGCATCCCAGCGCCGGCCACGAGACGACCGTGCCGCGGATGACCGCCGGAGCCTCCGAGCAAGGCTGGCGCCGGGTGACCGATGAGGTGCACGCCGCCGGCGGCCGGATCGCCGCGCAGCTGTGGCATCTGGGCAGCGCACGCGAGCCGGTGGACGGGATCGCGGCCTGGACCCCTTCGGGCCTGCCCGGCGGCACCCACGCGATAACCCTCGCCGACATCGACACCCTTCTTTCCGCATACGCCGACTCCGCCGGGGTGGCGGCCCGGGCCGGGTTCGACGCCATAGAAATCCATGCCGCGCACGGCTATCTGCTCGACGAATTCCTCTGGTCGCACACCAATCGCCGCACCGACCGGTACGGCGGATCGGTGGCAGCGCGCGCCGCTTTCCCGGCCGAGGTCATACGGGCGGTCCGCATGGCGATTCCCGCCCGGATGCCGGTCATCGTGCGGTTCTCCCAGTTCAAGGAGCGCGACTACGCCGCCCGGATCGCGGAGTCACCGGCCGAACTGGCGACGCTCCTCAACGCCTTCGCCACCGCCGGCGCCGACGTGCTGCACGCCTCCCAGCGCAACTTCGCCGACCCGGCCTTCCCCAGCTCACCGCGCAACGTCGCCGACCCGGCCTTCCCCGGCTCACCGCGCAACGTCGCCGACCCGGCCTTCCCCGGCCCGCCGCGCAACTTCGCCGACCCGGCCTTCCCCGGCTCGCCGCTCAATCTGGCCGGCTGGGCCAAACACCTCACCGGCCTGCCATCCATCACCGTCGGCTCGGTCGGCCTGACCCGTGACTTCGTCGGCTCCAGCGCGCTGCGCAACCTGCTCCACCGGCTCGACTCCGGCGAGTTCGACCTCGTCGCGCTCGGACGCATCCTGCTCCGCAACCCGGCATGGGTAACCCTCGCCGCGGCGGGCCGGCTCGACGAAATCCACAACTACCGCAAGGCCGACGAGGACACGTACTTCTAGCTTCTAGCGGCCAACGGCGTGGATCCGCCTTCTGGGAACGGGACGCCGGGGCAGCTGGTGCCGGGCAACGGAAGCTCCAGCGTGACCAGGTAGCGGTCGACGATGGCGTCGATGCAGGCGCTGCGGCCGTATGCGCCGTGACCCCAGCCGTCGTGGGTGAGCAGCCGGCCGTTGCGGCCCAGTTGCTGGGCGACGGCGGTGGCCATGGTGTACCCGGTGATCGGGTCATGCCGGTTGTTCACCAGCAGGATCGGGGTTTTGAGCTGATGCACGCGCAGTTTGTGCTGCGGGTTGGGGATCGGCGCGGGCGTGCCGAGACACCGGATCACCTGATCCATCCGGTCCGCCGGGTACCGCATGTCCGGTGTGACCGTCGCCGAGCGGCGCACGAGCCTGGTGTACTCCGCGTGGTCGCGCATGGGCAGCAAGAAGTCCGCGCAGCGCACGGCCCGCCCCGCGAACGGAACCCCGGGCGAGGTCGTCGCCATCGTCATCGCCATCGACCGCGGCGTAACCTCGTTCTCCACCGCGAGCAGGAACTCGGCGATCGCGGCCCAGGCAGGAAACCGCAAGGCCTCGGTCATCACCTGGATGAAGTCGAACGGCCGAGCGGGCCTCGGCGGGTCACCGGGGATGATGATCTCCTCGCGATCGATCCGGCCGAAGATCGTGGCGATCAGCGCCTTGACATCGCGGCCGTGCAGGACGCACGAGGGCTCGCGGCCGCACCACGCGACAAACTCGTCGATCGAGTCCTGGAGCGCGACCGCCCCGGCGTCAAGCAGTCCACCCGGATGGCTTCCAGATCCCGCGTCACGTTCAGCGTGTCCACGTGGTCGAAGAGCGGGCCGGTCCGGGTCCGGCAGTCCGCCCGCAGCTGCTCG
>DASUXL010000228.1:0-16659 GCA_036377915.1 Candidatus Limnocylindrales bacterium | reverse complement strand
ACGACGTCGTAGTCACGCAGCAATCCTGAGCGCATGAGTTCACGGCCCAGCGGATATCGTTGGGCCGTGGACGTTCCTCGTTTACCTTCCAATTTCAGGGGGTACCGGCCCGAGCCCGACGAGTTCGACGGCGCGAGTTGGTACCAGGTCCAGATCGAAGGAGCCGACCTGAGTGGGGCGCGGGTCGAGGAGGCCGAGATCGAACAGTGCCGGCTCGTGCGGGTCGGGCTGGCCGGCGCACAGATCGCCCATCTGACCGTCGTCGACTCAGAGGTCGACCACGGCGACTGGGCCAACGCGACTTTTGAAACTTGCGGGCTGAGAAGGGTACTCATAAAGGATTCCCGGATGACCGGGCTCTCCTTCATCGACGGAATGGTCCGCGATGTCGAGTTCCGCGACTGCAAACTCGACCTGACCAACTGGCGCGCCAACATCTTCACCAGCGTCCACTTTGTACGGTGCGATCTGGCGCGGGCCGACTTCGTCGGTGCCGACCTGCGCGGGGCGTCCTTTTTCGAATGCGGCATGGGCGCTGCGCAGTTCAGCAACGCCAAGGCATCCGGAGCGCAGTTCCTCGACTGCGACCTGTCCGGCATCGGCGGCATAGGCAGCCTCGCCGGGGCAAAGATCCGCTCCGACGACCTGCTCACCCTCACCGGACTGCTCGCCCGTGAGCTGGGCATCACGATCGAAGCAAGCATGCAGTAGCCTGCTCCGAGTGACCACGCAGCAAGTTGCGGAGCAGCCGCCTCACTCGGCGATCGCGGACACGTTCGCGGTTGTCCGGTCGGCGCTGCGGCTGATGTGGCGCCACTGGCCCACACTGATCGCGCTCGCCCTTGCCGGTTTCGCCGCACGCCACGGCATCCTGCTGGTGTCGGTGGAGGTGTCGGAGTGGACCCCGGCCGCCGCTGTCCTCGTGTTCGCCCTCGTCCCGGTGTCCATGCTGGTCGCGATGCTGATGATGATGCGGGTCGTGCGGCGGTCCCTGCCCGAGTCGACACCCATCAAGCTGCCCGATGACCGCAACTCCACCTTCAACCACATCGCCAGCGTGCTTGTGCCGTTCCTCGCGGTGTACGCGGCCTACGACTACTTCGTCGCCGATGAGCAGAACTTCCGCTACGAGGTTTTCATGGACGAGGTGCTCCAGAGCGAGGAATTCTGGAACAACCCGGGGCAGGCCGACGTGCTGGCGCGGCTCCCGTCCGAGCCCAGTCTCACCATGGTGTTCGTCATCGGGTCCGCCATCATCCTGCGAACCCTGCTGGGCGTGGCCGGACGGCGCACGCAAGGCAACCTTTTCCTTGGGGTCAGCCGGGGGTACCTCGAAGCGACCTGGGTGAGTCTGGCAGCCATGTCGTTCAACGGCATGCTCCGGCCGGTCGAAGGTTGGGTGATGGCCCGGCAGATGTGGACGTGGGGCGGCGACCTCATGGACGGCATCGTCGGCATGTTCGGGCCGCTGTCGCCGGTCGTCGGGGCGGTCGTCGGCTGGTTCGGTGAGATCCTCGCCACGACCGACGCCGTGCTGCTCATCCCGTTCGCGTGGCTCACCATCGGCTGCGTCGTCTATGGCCACGAGCTCGTGTCGCCGCCGCGCACCAGCGCCGACGTGGCAGCCCTGCGGCGGTGGCAGCGGCTGCCCGCGGCGGCGCGGACAATGCTGCTGCCGGTGCGCAACAGTGCCGACGAACGGTTCGGTCCGATCGTGCGCGCCTTCCGCCTGCTCAAGCACGCGGGGCTGCGGACCATGGTGCTGTTCTGCCTGGCGTTTGTGGTGGCACAGTCGCTGCCGGAGTGGCTGTGGGAGCTGCAGCGGCTCATCATCGGCCCGGCCAAGCTCGGGTCGGTGTGGGTGCCGCTGTCCGGCCCGATGAGCACGGTCAACGAGGCGATCGGGTTGACCCTGACCATCTGCCTGGTGACGGCCGCCGCCGACCATGTGCTGCGCGTCCCGCCGCCCGCGGCCGAGCCGGAACCCCAACCCGAACCCGAACCTGAACCGAAGCCGGAAACGAAGCCCTCACTGGGGAACGTTGAGCCTGACGAACCGAGGATAGAGGGGTACCCATCGTATTTGTACGGCGACGGGTTTGACGCCCTCCGGGGTGACGAAGACCATCGTGGTCCGGTAGTCCGTTGAGTCCTGCTCGGACGGCTTGGTACACGTAATGAACGTCTGCCCGCGCACACCGCTGATCTCGTCGGCTCCGAGGCCATAGAGGCGGCCCTGGCTGTCCTCCAACCGGATCTCGCACCCGGCGACCGACTCCTGATCGGGCGCCTTGAACTCGACGACCGCCTTCCACGCTGTAACACCCTTGGGCAGCGTCACCGGGCGGTTGCCCGAGCCGGTGAGGTTTCCGGCCGGCCCGAACTCGACCAGCCGCATCTCGGCGCCGGAGAACGGCACCCATGCCTGCGGAGCGGTGTTCAGCGCAAGGCGGGGCTCGCTCTTCCAGACCTGCCAGTACAGCGAGTTCCAGTTTGTGGCAAGCACGGCCACCATCATCGGCACGATCGCGATCAGACCGACCAGGTTGCGCCGCCACCACCCGCGTCCCTTGGCCTGACCCGGCCCCACGGCCGCCTGGACCGGCGAGGCCGTCTGGGACGACTGGGCGGTCTGGTTTGGCGGGGCGCCCTGGTTTGGCGGGCCGGTCTGGGATGGCGGGCCGCCCTGGTTTGGCGGGGCGCCTTGGTGGAGTTGGTGATGCCCGTTGTGGCCGTTGGGCGAGGCGTCGGGAGGCGTCGGGTGTCCCCACGGCCCGCCACCACCTGCACGTGGTTGCTGCGGCGCCGCCTGCGGGGGTGCGGGCGCGGCCGGACCGAAGGCGGGTGTCCATTGTGGATGGATCGGCTGTACCGGCGGCTGGGATTGGTGCTGCGCCGGCTGCGGCCACGGCCGGCCTTGGCCGGGTGTTGCCGGGGGAGGGAACTGTTGCCCCGCTGGGGGTCCAATCGCCTGAGACGGCGGTTGGGCAGCATGCGGCGGTTGGGGGCCTTGGGGTGCCTGGCTGGCATACGGCGGTTGCGGGACCTGGGGCGCTTGGGGGACCTGCGAGGGCTGCCCGGCATACGGCGCTCGGGGGCCCTGGGGCGCCTGGCCGGCATACGGCGGTTGCGGGACGTGGGGCGCTTGGGGGACCTGCGAGGGCTGCCCGGCATACGGCGCTCGGGGGCCCTGGGGTGCCTGCCCGCCGTACGGCGGTTGCGGGACCTGGGGCGCTTGGGGGACCTGCGAGGGCTGGCCAGCATATGGCGGCTGCGGGACGTGGGGCGGCTGGGGGACCTGCGAGGGCTGGGCGGCGGCATACGGCGCTGGCGGGTCGTGCGGGCCGCCGGGTGTGGTGGGCTCTGGCTGCGTGGTCACGGGTTCACCTCGATGGGCTCGATCGCTGCCGGCTCGCGGTTGAGCCAGACGCCGCTGCCGAGCGGCAAGGAGATGTCCGTGACGGCCTGCATGCGCCGGTCCACGACGGCCGTGGCGAACTGGGCGGTCAAGCCGACGGCATCATGCGGGACCTCGAAGGCGACATCGCCCTCGACGCGGATGCCGGGTTGGAGGATGCGGGAGCCGTCGACCAGGGGCTGCCTGATCCGGTCCGTGGCGAAGAAGCTGCGGTCCTGGCTGTCGACGAGCGCGGCATACGCGATCGCCAGGGGCTCTTCTTGGGATTCGAACCGTACCCGCAAGATGACCCACACGCCCTGGGTATCGTGCGTCGCGTTGGAGACCTTGACGACGGCGGCGGTCCGGACCTGGACCAGGGTGGCCTTGAACCGGTCGGCGTCGACGGTGTCGCCCTGCTCGCCGCCGGCCAGGAAGGGCCGCTCACGGCCGTCGGTGTCGGGGGTGAGCTTGAGGACGAGGTTGCCGGCGCCGAGCGCGGCGATGACGACAATGACGGAGCTGGCGCGGGCCAGGAAGCGCTGGAGCGGGCTGAGGTTGCGGTGCCGGCCGGCCCGGGGCACCGCCGGCGCGTATTGTGAGGCGGCGGTAGCCCCAGCCGAGGTAGCAGCGGCGGCAGTGGCAGCGGCGGCGCCAGCCGAGGAAGCAGTGCCAGCGGCGGCGGCGGCATCGCCGGGCTCGGGTTGAGGCTGGCCGAAGGTGGGCTGGCTCATTGGGTGGCCGCCGTGGACTCTCGCTTGTCGACCACCGGGACGGCCACGGCGCGGTTTTCCTCCGAGAGGTCCATCCACTCCAGGTGGTTGGTGAGGGTGTTGATGCGGTGCTCGCGGTGCCCGATGTAGACCTTTACCTCGGCGGGGATTTTGGCGCCGGCCGTCAGCTCCCAGAAGATGGCGATCTTTTCGGGCATGCCGGGGTTGAGCTGGTCGATTTTGGCGGCGTCGCGCATCAGGACGATGCCGTCGTTGAAGTGGACCGGCACCTTGGCACTGTTGCGCGAGACCTTGCGCTTGAGGCCGTCGATCGGGTCGAGCTGGACGATCTCGTTAAGGTGCCTCCACGTCTGGTCGGCCGTTATCTCCACCGTGGCGAGTACGACGATCCACATGTTGCCCTTGTCGGACAGGCGCATCGGCGGCAGCTCGCCGACGAGCCGGGCGCCGGTGATCGTCACCTTCCACGGGCCGGCGTCGATCTCGGAGTTGACGGCGGTCGGTGGCGGCGGCGGTGCCGAGTCGAGGCCGCCGAACAGGCCGGAGGCGGCCAGGATCAGCACACCGAGGCTCACGCCCCACCACTGCTTCGATTGCAGCATAAGATGGCTCGCGGCCTTGCGCCCCATCCCCGCCAACTGCGACATCAGGCTGTGCCTCCCCCCGGGGTGTCCCGCCGACCCCGCAGGGGAGCATACGAGATGCCACCGACAATGGCCTACCCCTCGTCCAGCTCCTGGAAGATGGTGAGCTGAAGATCGCCCGGCGCTTCGAGCCGCGCATTGAGCGAATTCCACGGGGTCACGGTCGGCTCGGCGATCACGCTTGCCCCAGCTCGCTCCAGCTTGCGCGTCACCGCCGCCGAGTCCTCGACCTCAACGGCGACGCGGATGTGCCCCGCGACCCGCTTGCCCACCTCGACCCGATCTATGTAAGCCGCGTGCGGTTTGTCCGTGATCTCCAGCGTGGCGCGGCCCGCGTCCAGGATGGACACGCGCCCGCCCTCCGCCGCGAAGGCTGCCTCCTCGGTCATGCCCAGCACGTCACGGTAGAACGCCAGCGCCTCGTCATAGTTGTCCACGGTCACGACCAAGCGCAGCTGCCTGACTTCCGTCATGTGATCATGATGGCACGATAGGACCATGCCAGTCAGGCCCATCTCCCGCGCCGGCCTCGTGGACCTGATCACCGAAGCGATCCGGCCCGAGCACGGCAACGTGGCGATCGACGGCCCACCTCCGACCCGCCCGGACGAGCTTGCCGACGCCGTCGCCGGCCGGCTGCGCGAGCGCGGGCGGCAGGCGCTTCACGTGCGCAGCGGCGACTTCCTGCGCCCGGCTTCGCTGCGTTTCGAGCTCGGCCGTACCAACCCCGACGCCTACTACGAGCGCTGGGTTGACCTGGCCGCCCTGGGCCGGGAGGCGCTCAACCGCTCCGGCCGCGCCCTGCCGACCTTCTGGAACCCGGTCACGGACCGCGCCACCCGCGCCCCCTACGTCCCGGCCGACCTGGTCATCGTCTCCGGGGACCTGCTCCTTGGCGCGGGCCTCGACCTGGACCTCACCATCCACTTAGGAATGAATCTCGCCGCCCTCGCCCGGCGCCTTCCACCGGAGCTGACCTGGACCTTGCCCGCCCACGAACGGTACAAGACGGAGGTAGACCCGGCGTCATTCGCGGATAAAGTGGTGCGTATGAACGACCCCGAGCACCCCGCATTGCTAGAGCCATGACCGCGAGCATGTACGACAGCGAGCGCATGGCCAGGGGTTATGCCTATGACCGGCCTCCGGTGCACGAGGCGATCCTGCAGACGGTCAATCCGGCGCGGGTCCGGTGTGCGCTCGACGTCGGTTCCGGTGCCGGCCGCTCGACCAAGGCCCTGAAACCATTCGCGGACAAGGTTTTCGGCCTGGAGCCCAACTTGGCGATGGCGCGCTTTCACAGGGCCGGGACGGTGGTGGCCCGCGCCGAGGAGCTTCCTTTCCGCGACGGCTCGTTCCAACTCATCACCGCCGCGGGCTCCCTGAACTATGTTGATAATAGCCGCTTCCTGCCCGAGGCGGCCAGGGTCCTGGAGCCGGGCGGCATCCTGCTCATCTACGATTTTTCTTCGGGTTCGCGTGCCCGCAACGACGACGGCGACCGCCTGGCGCGGTGGTTCGCCGAGTTCCGCCACCGGGCTCCGGGCGATCCCGACTACGACCTTGACCCGCGCTCGCTCGATTTTGCCGGTGCCGGACTGGCGCTGAAGTCCTATCAGGAGTTCCCGGTGACGATCCGGATGAGCCTGGAGGGGTACCAAAAATATATCTTGACCGAAACAGACGCAGATATCGCCCAATGGTGTGCCGAGACGCTGCCCCGGGTCTTCGAAGGTCCGCCGCTGGATGTGGTGTTCGATACATATGCGGCCCGCGCCATGCGTGTTCCGTAATACATTGAGGGGATGAACCACTCCGAGGCAGTTGAGGGGCTGCGCAGGGGTTACGAAGACTTGCCACCCAGTGCGCCTGTGCGCCTCGCCAAGCGCACCTCCAATCTGTTCCGTTTCCGCGAAGATGTGGGTAAAGGGCTGGACGTGAGCGCCTTTACCAGCGTGCTGAGCGTGGACCCGGGCTCCCGCACGGCCGACGTGCAGGGCATGACCACCTACGAAGACCTGGTCGCGGCGACCCTGCCGCACGGGCTGATGCCGCTGGTCGTCCCCCAGCTCAAGACGATCACCCTGGGCGGGGCGGTGACCGGGCTCGGCATCGAGTCGACGAGCTTCCGCAACGGGCTGCCGCACGAGTCCGTCCTGGAGATGGAGATCCTGACCGGTGACGGCCGGGTGGTCGTGGCGCGGCCCGACAACGAGCACGCCGCTTTGTTCGACGCGTTCCCGAACTCCTACGGCACGCTCGGCTATGTGCTGCGCCTGCGGATCGAGCTGGAGCCGGTGCTGCCTTTCGTCAAGCTGACCCACCGGCGGTTCACCGACGCCCGCTCGTGCTTCGAGGCCCTTGCCAAAGCGTGCGACAGCGGCGAGCACGACTTCGTCGACGGCACCGTCTTCAGCCCGGGCGAGATGTACCTGACTCTCGCGAGCTTCACCGAGGACGCCGACGGCCCGAGCGACTACACCGGACTGAACATCTACTACAAGTCGTTACGGGAGAAGCAGACCGACGTCCTGACCGTGCACGACTACCTGTGGCGCTGGGACACCGACTGGTTCTGGTGCTCCCGCGCGCTCGGCGTGCAGAACCCTTACATACGACCGCTTTGGCCGCGCCGCTATCGCCGCTCCGACGTCTACCGCCGCATCGTCGCCTGGGATCGGCGGCACCGCTTCAGCGCCCGCCTCGGCTCGATGCGCGGCCGCCCGCGGGAGGAGCCGGTGGTGCAGGACGTCGAGGTGCCTATCGAACGCGCGCCGGAGTTCCTGTCCTTCTTCGACGAGCAGATCGGGATCAGCCCGGTCTGGTTGTGCCCGTTGCGTTTACGAACCGCCAAGACCTGGCCCCTGTACCCCCTGAAAGATGAAACCCTCTATGTGAACTTTGGTTTCTGGTCAAGTGTCGCGCTCCAACCCGGCATGGCCGAAGGCCACCACAACCGGATCATCGAGGAGAAGGTGACCGAGCTGGGCGGACACAAGTCGCTATACTCGTCCGTCCATTATGGACGTGAGGAGTTCTGGCGGCTCTATCACGGGCAAGCGTATGCCCCGGTGAAGAGCGCGTACGACCCGGCGGGGCGGCTGCCGGATCTGTTCGACAAATGCACGAGCGCAAAGTGAGGCGTGCTATGGGATTGGCAGAGGTTCTGGCGGAAAGCACCGGGATGTCCGGTGTCATCGAGATTCGTGCCTTCGACGGTTCCCGCGCGGGTCCGCGCGACGCCTCGGTGGCCATCGAGATCAAGTCGCACCGCGCCCTGTCCTATGTGGCGCAAGCCGGGGGCGATCTCGGCCTGGCCCGCGCGTACATCATGGGCGACCTGGAGATCCACGGCGACATCCACACCGCCCTGATGGCGGCGAGCACCCTTGACGTGGGCACGACGGTGGGCACCAAGCTGCGCCTGTTCCGCTGGCTGGGTGGTTTCAAATTGCTTCAGCGGGTACCCATTCCGCCCGAAGAGATCAGACGGTTGCCCGGCCGGCGCCACTCCAAGCGCCGTGACCAGGCCGCGATCTCCCATCACTACGACGTTTCAAACAAGTTCTACAGCTGGATTCTCGGCCCGTCGATGGCCTATACGTGCGCCGTCTACCCGGAGGCCGACGCGACCCTCGAAACGGCGCAGTACACCAAGCACGATCTCGTGGCCCGCAAGCTCGGCCTGAAGCAGGGCATGCGCCTGCTCGACGTGGGCTGCGGCTGGGGCGGCATGGTGATGCACGCCGGGCAGTACTACGGGGTGAAGGCGCTCGGGGTGACCCTGTCGCTGCGGCAGGCGGAGTGGGCGCAGAAGGCGATCGCCGAGCGGGGCCTGTCGGAGCTGGCCGAGGTGCGCCATCTTGACTATCGCGACGTGGCCGAGACCGGCTTTGACGCCATCTCCTCGATCGGGCTCACCGAGCATATCGGCAAGGCCCAGCTGCCCGGCTATTTCAAGTTCTTGTACGACAAGCTGAAACCGGGGGCTCGCCTGCTCAACCACTGCATCACGCGGCCCAACAACCTGGAGCCCGCGGTCCGGGAAAACTACTTCATAAACCGCTACATCTTCCCCGACGGCGAGCTTGAGGGTCCCGGCTACCTGATGTCGGTGATGCACGATGCCGGGTTCGAGGTGCGCCACGAGGAGAATCTGCGCGAGCACTATGCGATGACGCTCGCCGCCTGGTCGGCGAACCTGGTCAACCACTGGGAGGAGGCGGTGGCCGAGGTGGGGGAGCGCAGGGCCCGCATCTGGCGGCTGTACCTCGCCGGGTCGCAGTGGGGGTTCGACCGCAACAACATCCAGCTGCACCAGATGCTCGGGGTCAAGCTGGATGACGAGATGCGCTCGCACATGCCGCTGAGGCCCACTTGGGCAAGCTGATCCCCCACGCCATCGGGAGCGCGGTCTTCTTCGTCCTCGCGCCCGGGACTCGCCTTCGACACGCGACCTGCGGCCGCGTGTCTGCGGCCTCCGGGCAGCGCCCTCCGCCTGCCGGGCTGGTGCCGTGGTGGCTCAGCGACGGCTTCACCTCGCGCGCCGCGTGGGGCCGGATCCCGGGCGCGATCCTGTTCCTCGGCGGGCTTGCCGTCCTCGTCCACTCGTTCGTCCGGTTCGTCCTGAAGGAGGGGACCCCGGCACCGGTCGCGCCCACCAAACACCTTGTGGTGGAAGGCTTTTACCGGTATGTGCGCAATCCCATGTACGTGGCGATCACCGCCATCGTCCTGGGCGAGGCGCTGTGGCTGGCGCAGCCGCCGCTGTTCATCTACGCCGCCGTCACGTGGGTCATCCCCGCGCTGTTCGTGAAGTTCTATGAGGAGCCCGTGCTCACCCAACAGTTCGGCGACGAATATTTGACCTACAAGAAGAACGTTCCTGCCTGGATCCCGCGCATCACCCCATTTGTGCCATCAGGGCAAGGGTCGCACCGGATCCCGGAATGACCACATCGCCCAGGTCCTGCCAGCCCCACCGGGCGTACCGGGAGCGCAGCTCCAGCGCCTGGTGGGTGAGCAGCATCCGGGGGCAGGGCGCATCGGCGAGCAGGGTGTCGTGCACCCTGCGGCCGATCCCCAAGCCCTGGAACATCGGCGCCACGGCCAGGTCGACAAGCTCGAAAGCCTTGTCGCAGCCCAGGTTCGGCGGGGCGAGCCCGGCGCAGAACACGTCGACGCAACCGTAGCCGAAACCGACAAGCTCCCCGTCCACCCGGCAGGTCACCAGCCGGAACGCCGGCTTGCCCACCGAGTCGTAGATCCGGTCTACCACCTTTACCGCCCTGCCCGGCGGGTCACGCCACGGGTCGGGCGCGAACGCCTGGGCGCACAGGGCGATCAGCTCCTCACGCAGGGGCGCCAGATCGTCCGGTGATTGGTCTTGGAGGAACAGATCCTCGGCGATCATGCAGGTCAGGCTACCTGCTAGCGCGCTTGGACGCGAGAGCGGCTCACGCTACTAGCATGGGTCGGGTGGACAACGCTACCGAGGAAGTCATTGACAGTCCAAAGGGATGGGTCGCCAGCCACATCAAGGATTATGTCGAGACCGATGGGCGCAAGGGGCACGGCTGGCACGGTGTCCAAACGCTTCTGCTCACCACGCGCGGGCGACGCTCGGGCAAGCTGCGCCGCACGGCGCTGATCTATGGCAAGGACGGGGATGCCTTCGTCGTCGTCGGGTCCAACGGTGGCGACGACAAGCATCCGTTGTGGTACCTGAACGTGCGCTCCGACGACGCGGTCACGATCCAGGTGGGTGACAGGGTGGTCGAGGCGCGGGCGCGGGAGGCCGAGGGCGAGGAGCGCGAACGGCTCTGGCGGATGATGGCGCAGATGTTCCCGACCTACGAGCAGTTCCGGACCAAGACGGGTCGCCGGATTCCGGTGGTGGTCATCGAGCCAGCGCCTCAGGGATGAGGGCGGGGCGGCGCTTTGCCGCCAGGTCCTCGATCCAGCCGGTACCCATGACCACCAAGGCGAGGAACAAGGTGCCCAGGGCGATGGCGAGCGTCTTGCCCAGCGCGTCGGTGAGCGGGTCCAACCCGGACAGCGCGCTCACGAGGGTGCCGGCGGCGAACAGCGCCGGCAGGTGCCAGACATAGATGGTGACGGCCCGGGCGTTGAGCGCCGCGATCGCCCGGGTGACGCGCGGGAAACGGCGCAGCCACTCCATGCTCGGATGCAGCCGCATGAGGATGACCACGAACGCGGTCCCGATGAACATCTCCGTCACCGTGTCCGGCTCGACCGCTGCCGCCCACACCCCTGCGGCGAGCATCAGCGTGAGCGCGATCCCGGAGCAGAGCTTCCACGACCACCGGTCGAGCAGGCCGCTGTGGCGGGCGTAGCCGAGCATCCAGCAGGTGCCGTAGAGGGCCGTCGTGGAGAGAACGTCGATGGCGCGGGATGGGGGCACGCTCACCAGCGTGGAGTGCATCACCATCGCGATGACCATCGGGGCCAGCAGGGCAGGGATCGGCCAGCGCCGGAAGATCCACCACAGCAGGGGTGACAGCAGGACAAACCACAGGTAGGCCCGCAGGTACCAGAGGGCGAGGGCGAACGCTCCCGCCCACGAGCTGGTGGTCGGGTTGGCCAGCGGCACGACCCAGTAGAAAAGCTCGCTCCAGCGCACCGAATCCCAGCCGACCAGCAGCATGACCGGTACGGCCACGGCCGCCAGCCCCCACAGCGGCGGAAGCAGGCGCCGCACCCGCGACCACACCGTGCGCGTGATGCCGCCCCGGTCGAGCGAGACCGCCGTGAGGAACCCGGCAAGCGCGAACATCACGGACATCGACGGGTACACCATCGTGAACCAGCCGATCCACAGGGTGTGGTGGAGGTAGACGCGGGCGATGGCTAGCGCGCGAAGGGTGTCGACGTATGCACTTCGTGGCACAACCCAAAATCCTAATTTATGTCCTAATTTAAGTCCGCAATTGGGACACTGTCACGTCGTGGAGAATGCTTCCATGACTTACCGCTCCACCAACCCCGCCAAACTCGAAGAAACCGTTGCGGATGTCACATTGACCGACCCGGATGGGATAGTGGCTGCTACGCGCGCCGCCCACGCCGCGCAGCGCTCCTGGGCGAGCGTGCCCGCGCCCGTCCGCGGCCAGGTCATCGCGAACATCGGCGCTCTGGTCGAGGCCAACGCCGAGGCGCTTGCGCAACTGGTCACGCGTGAGGTAGGCAAGCCGATCGCCGAGTCGCGCGGGGAGGTGCAGGAGATCGTCGACACGTGCCGGTTCTTCCTCGGCGAGGGGCGGCGGCTCTACGGGCAGACCGTGCCGTCCGAAATGCCGGACAAGCAGCTGTTCACGTTCCGCGAACCGGTCGGCACCGCAATGATCATTACCGCGGGCAACTTTCCCGTGGCCGTGCCGTCGTGGTACCTCGTGCCCGCGCTACTTTGCGGCAACACGGTGGTGTGGAAGCCGGCGCTCTACGCCGCCGCGTGCGCGAACGCGATGGCCGAGCTGTTCGTGCAGGGCGGGCTGCCCCCGGATGTGCTGGCGGTCGTGCACGCTGATGGGGATGAAACCTTTGCGGGCCTTGAGAAGTCGCTCGCGGGCGGGTTCGTCCAGAAGGTGGGGTTCACCGGCTCGACCGAGGTGGGGCGCGGGATCGGCGAGCTGTGCGGGCGGCACCTGCAAAGCCCGTGCCTGGAGCTGGGCGGCAAGAACCCGATGGTCGTCACGCCCAGCGCCGACCTCGAGCTCGCCGTCGAGGGCGCGCTCTTCGCCGGGTTCGGCACCGCCGGGCAGCGCTGCACCTCGCTCGGCACCGCGATCGTGCACGAGTCCATCCACGCAGAGTTCTTGCGCCGCTTCAGGGAGGCGGTCGCCGAGGCGCCGCTGGGCGACCCGACGCGGAGCGTCCTATATGGACCACTTTTGGATTCAAAATTCATGCGGGGGTACGAGACCATGCTCGGATGGATCGAAGAACATCACCGGGTGGACGGCCCCCTCGGCAGGATCGGCGCCTCGAATCCGAGAGCTGGCTTCATCGGGGACGCCGAGGGCGGCCTGTTCTTCCACCCGGCCATCGTCGACGGGGTACGGCCCGGTGACCGGCTCTTCGACAACGAGACGTTCGGTCCGATAGTCGGAGTGACCACATACTCAAGTCTGGACGAGGCGATCGAGCTGGCCAACGCCCCCGGCTACGGCCTGTCCAGCGCGATCTACACCGGCGAACCGGGCGAGGTGTTCGCATTCCGGCGCGGCATCGGCGCCGGCATGGTCAGCGTCAACAACTCGACCTCCGGCGCCGAGGCGCACCTGCCCTTCGGCGGCAACGGCCGCTCCGGCAACGGCAGCAGGCAGTCGGGCATGTGGGTACTCGACCAGTTCACCCGGTGGCAGGCGATGAACTGGGACTACTCCGGACGGTTGCAGAAGGCGCAGATGGACGTCGCGGTGATGGAGGCAAACCTGAACTTCAGGCTGTAAAAACCATTGGGGTCCTCTAACAACAACTACATCACGGTGGCCGGCCAAGAACAAGACTAGATCTTTGGTCGTGGATGGGGTCCCATTGTCGACATGACCTGGGATCCTTTCGGCACCATCGGGCAGGCACTGTGGATCGGCGGCGGTCAGTGGGCGGGCAAGTCGACGGTGAGCCGCGTGCTGGCTCACAGGCATCGCCTGACCGCGTACCACTTCGACTATCACGACGCCCGCGCCCACAACGACCGGCGGGCCGCGTTAGGCAAGAGGCTCGAAGGTGTTAAGTGGCTTTCGCAGACCCTGGATGAGCATGTCGCGTTTGCGCTCGACGACTTTACGATGCGCTTCGAGTGGGTGCTCGACGATCTACGCGCGTTGGTGAGCGGAGCACCCATTATCGCCGAAGGTTGGGGTCTGCGCCCCGAACTGGTGGCGCCGATCGCCGGTGACGCACGGCGGATGGTGGTGATGGTGCCGACCGAGGATTGGCGCCAGCAGCAACTGCTTGCCCTGCCACGGGCGAGCCAGTTCGCGTCCAGCGTCGACGATCTGGAGGCGGCGCTCCGGGTGAGGGTCGCACGGGACCGGCTGATCGCCGAGGACGCGATGAAATCGGCGCGGCGGCTGGGAATCCGGGTCATCGAGGTGGACGGTTCCCTTGATGCCGAGGCGGTTTCGGATATGGTCGCCGGTCACTTCGCGCCCTACCTGTAGCGGCCACGAATCTCCGTAAGCTCCAGTGACAGCCGCCGCTCCGCCGCCCCCGCGGCGGCAACGGCCCGATCACCCGCACTCCGTAGGGCATAAAGGATTCCCGGGCCGGCCGGGGTCAGCAGTAGGGCGGAGGCTTGGGAGTCGAACGCCGCGATCACCGAATCGAGGTGGGCACGGGCCTTGCGGAGGGCGGCGGCGACGTCACTCCGACCGTCCTTACCGTCCGTACCGTCCAAACCGGATGGTTCGCCGGAAACCCTGTCGTGGCAGGCGAGGAGCAGGCGGCGGTAGTGGTGGGCCACCCGGGAGGCGGTCGCGGGCGGGACGGCGCCTGAGTCGAGGACGGGCGCGTCGCCGATCGTAGTCATTTACCCGAAGCTACGGCTTCGACGGCCAAGGGCACACGGCACAACTACCCACGATCGGGTGGGTGCAAGTGACGACGCCGGGGGTGGCAAACCCGACCTACTCTTGGCCGGACTTCGCTGCGGGGCGCCGCCGGGTGGCCGGTGCCCAAGATGCGGGCCTTCCGGGAACGTAAACGGCCTCCTCGTTTCCCGGAAGGCCCGCGCTGCTGCATGGTTTGCTCCGGCTCAGCCGCGCAGCGCCGCCTCGACGGCACCGGCATAGCCGGCATGCCCGGAACGGTTGGGGTGGTAGGACTCCCCGATCGGCCACGACGTGCCGTTGATCCATTCGACGTCGTCACAGACCGCGTGCCCGTTGAACGCGGTGCGCGCATCGACGAAGACCAAGCCGTTGGCAGTCGCGCGGGCGCGCGTGGTGTCGGCGAGCAGATCGGCGGTGGCGTTGAGCCGCGACTGCTCCCCGGGCGAGATGCGCGCGATAGCGTTGCATTCTTCACCATTGAACAATCGGGGGTACCCGACAGCGATGATCCGGGCGTTCGGAGCCTTGCCCTTGATCGTGGTGTAAAGCTGGTCGAGTTGGGCGGGAAGGGTGTTGCGGATGTAGTTCTCCGCGCGGTCGATCTGGCCCCAGCAGGTGTAGGGCCAAGGCTTGGCGCACTGGACAATCACCTGGGACCAGCCCAGGTCGTTGCCGCCGGCGGTGACGGTAACGTAAGTGGTGGCCTCGTTGAGGCTGCCGAGCTGTCCGCCGAGGATGCCCGGGATGTTCGCGCCGCCGCAGGCGGCGAAGGTGAGCGAGGCGCCAATACGGCCGGCGTCGATGACGGGGTAGGCGTGCGGTGAGCGCTGGCAGCCGGACCCGTCAGAGTAATACTCTCGCGTGCCGGTGCCGGAGGAGTACGAGTCGCCGAGCGCGGTATAGGCCGGGGCGGCGGCGTGCGCCGGTGCCATCACACCCAGGACTGTGACCATGAGTACGGTGGCGGGGAGGGCTCTCCATGCCTTGCGGGGGTTACGCAATGGGGGGCTCCTTACATCGAAGGGTGTGACAATGGTGAAGTCGATCAGTGGTTTCTGTCAATAGGCTGGGCGGGAGCACTCCACTTGCGACATGATCGTGGGATGGCGACGAAGACCCAGCCCCCCGTGCTGCGGCCGATGCTGGCCACGCTCGGCAAGATGCCGCACGGGCAACGCTGGTCGTTCGAGTTCAAATGGGACGGTGTGCGCGCCATCGTCAGCGTGGCCGACGGCCAGGTGCGCGCCCTGTCGCGCAACGACATCGACATCACGCCCAGCTATCCGGAACTGCTCGGGCTGAGCGGGCAGCTGGGAAAATCCCGGGTGGTGCTCGACGGCGAGCTGGTCACGCTCGACAAGCGAGGCGCTCCTTCGTTCGGCCTATTGCAGCAGCGGATGCACGTGCGTCGTCCGGACGAAGGACTGCTCTCCCGGTACCCGGTGAAATTTTATGTTTTTGATCTTCTATGGCTCGATGGCGAGAGCACCTTAGGATGGCCGTACAGCCGCCGCAGGCAAGCGCTTGAGAAGCTGAAGCTACGCGGCAAGGAGCCGATGTCGGTGCCGCCGCGCTTCCCCGGGCCGGGCGACGATGTGCTGGAGGCAAGCAAACTCAACGGGCTTGAGGGCGTCATCGCCAAGTCATCGGAGTCCATGTATGAGCCCGGCCGTCGTTCGCTTGCCTGGATTAAAGTTCCGCTCAATCAGACCCAGGAAGTCATCGTCGTAGGCTGGAAGGCGGGCGCGGGCAGGCGCGAAGGGATGATAGGCTCTCTTTTGCTTGGGGCGTATGGGAAAGATGGCAAACTCGATTTCATCGGCCATGTGGGAACGGGCTTCACCAACAGCGCACTGCGCGACCTTGCCGCCCGCGTGGCGCCGCTGAAACGCGCGACGTCACCGGTGAACGGGGCGGAGGTGCCGCGCGAGCACGCCCGAAACGCCAACTGGCTCAAGCCGACGCTGGTGGGCGAGGTAGAGTTTCGCAATTGGACACCCGAGGCGCGACTGCGGCACGCGTCGTGGCGAGGCTTGCGCTCAGACAAGACTCCGGCCGACGTACGGCTCGCCTAGCCCGCTGACGCCGCGCACGCCGCTTTCGATCCTGACGCAACGAGTTGGGTTTCTTCGTGGAGCAAGGTGCGTCCGCGGTCATCGAGGTCGGCGCGCACGGGAAATCCATTGAGGCGCACGGCTTCACCTCCAACGGCGATGGCGTCGGCGTCGGCGTCGGAGGAACGGTCAGCGGCTCGATGTCTTGGCGGCGCTAGCCATCCAACGACGGCTCGGGCTCCACAGGTCGCCATG
>DASUXL010000227.1:0-36887 GCA_036377915.1 Candidatus Limnocylindrales bacterium | reverse complement strand
CGCGCCGGGTGTTGGAGCGTGATCGGTGTCGCGCCGGGTGTTGGAGCGTGATCGGTGTCGCGCCGGGTGTTGGAGCGTGATCGGTGTCGCGCTCCGGGTAGATCACAAGCCCGTGACCTGGAGCGGCCTGCACCGGGCGCGACATCGTTCACGCCTCAACACCGGGCGCGACAAGGATCAGCGATCGGCAAGGCGGTTGCCCATGCTCCGATAAAAGGTTAGCCTAACCTTACTCACATCGATATAGGAGAGTAGCGATGCGTAAGCTGGTCGCCTTTCTGGTAGCAGCCGCCGCCAGCCTGGCCGCATGCGGGACATCCGACACGCCCGAAACCTCAGCCCCACCACCACCTTCCGACAAGAAGATAACCGTCTACAGTGGACGGACCGAGGCGCTCATCAAGCCGGTTTTGGAACAGTTCACCACCGCCACGGGGGTCGCGGTCGAGGTTCGGTACGGCGACACCGCCGCGATGGCGGCGCAGTTGCTTGAGGAGGGCGACCGCAGCCCGGCCGACCTGTTCCTCGCCCAGGACGCGGGTGCGCTGGGCGAGGTCACCAAGAAGGGCATGTTCGCCAAGTTGCCCACCCCGGTACTCGACAAGGTGCCCTCGGTCTATCGGGCGCGCGGCGGCGAGTGGGTCGGCGTGACCGGCCGTTCCCGCGTGTTTGTCTACAATTCTGACCAGGTCACCGCCGCTCAGCTGCCCAAGTCCGTGTTCGAGGTGACCGGCCCGGCGTGGACCGGCAAGCTCGGCGTCGCCCCGACCAACGGCTCGTTCCAGGCGTTCATCACCGCGATCAGGGTGCAGCACGGCGACTCGAAGGCGCGCGAATTCCTCAGTGGGCTCAAGGCAAACCAGGCGCAGATCCGGCCGAACAACGGCCAGATCGTGGCCGACGTCGACTCGGGCAAGCTCGCCGCCGGACTGGTCAACCACTACTACCTGTACGAGAAGGCCCGCACCGACGGGAAGAGCGCGGACACGTTGAAGGTGCGCAACCACTTCTTCCCCGACGGTGACACCGGCGCCCTGGTCAACGTCTCCGGGCTGGGCGTGCTCAAGCGCGCCGAGAACGACCCGGACGTGCGCACGTTCATCGACTACCTGCTCGGCCCGGACGGCCAGAAGTACTTCGCGGAGAAGACTTTCGAGTATCCGCTCGTCGCCGGTGTCACCACCGCGTCGGGACTGCCCCAGCTCGCCTCGATCAAAACACCCGCGATCGACCTGAACAATCTTGACACGCTCAAGGAGACGGTCGCAATGATCAAGGAATCGGGGCTGGCATAGCCCGCCGATCGCCCGCACTGGCCGCCGCTGCCGTGGTGGCCAGTGCCGTCGCGCTTATTCCTCTTTTTTATCTGGGGGTACGGGTAAGCGAGGCCGGCTGGGCCCGGATAGGCGAAGAGCTTCTCACGAGCCGGACCGGGGTGCTCGCGGCGCGAAGCCTCGCCCTCGCCGCGGTGGTGACCGCCGCCTGCGTCGCGATCGGGGTGGCGGCCGCGTTCGTCGTAACGCGCACCGACCTGCCCGGCCGCGGGTTCCTCGGCGTGCTGTCGGCGCTGCCTCTCGCCGTGCCCACCTACGTCGCTGGGTTCGCCTGGGTGTCCACGGTGGACAATTTCGAAGGGTTCTGGGACGCCGCCGCCGTGCTGGCGTTGTGCTCCTATCCCTACGTGTACCTGCCCGTCGCCGCGGCCCTGCTCGGCTCCGATCCCGCGCAGGAGGAGGTGGCGCGCTCGCTCGGGCGTGGCCCGCTGTCCACGTTCGTCTCGGTGACGCTGCGCCAGATCCGGCCCGCGGTCGCGGCGGGCGGGCTGCTCGTGGCGCTCTATGTGCTCTCCGACTTTGGCGCTGTATCCATCGTGCGGGTGGAGGTCTTCACCCACGCCATTTTTACCTCCATCAACCTCGGGTTCGACCGTACCGGCGCGCTGGTCCTCGCGACCGTACTGGTCATGCTGACCGCGGCCCTGCTCGTGGGCGAGGCCATGACCCGCAAGCGCGGTGCCCGGTACTCCCGCACGGGCGTCCGCGCGCACACCCGGATTTCCCTTGGGCGGCTTCGGTTCCCGATCTGGGCCGGGTTCGCGGTGCTGGCGCTGGGCTCCCTCGGCGTGCCGCTGTTCAGCCTCGCGCGGTGGTTCGGCGCCGGGGTCACCCGCCCCGGCTCGGTCGGTGAGGTGGTGACCGCGGCGGGACAGTCGCTCTGGGCCGCCGCGCTCGGCGCCGCGCTGACATTGCTGCTGGCCATGCCGGTCGGCCTGCTCAACGCACGTTCGCCCGGGCCGGTCGCCGGTGTGCTGGATCGCCTCGCCTACCTGTCGCACGCCCTGCCGGGACTCGTGATCGGTTTATCCTTGGTATTCTTCGGGATCCGCGTCGTGTACCCGCTATATCAAACGGTTTGGCTCTTGAGTCTCGCCTATGCCGCGCTGTTCCTGCCACTGGCGGTGGGCGCGGTCACGTCGGCGGCGGCGCAGGCTCCGCCGGTGCTGGAGGAGGTGGCGCGGTCGCTGGGGCGCGGGCCGTGGGCCGTGGCCAGGACCATCACGGTGCCGCTTGCCGCGCCCGGGATCGGAGCCGGTGCGGCGCTGGTCTTCCTGACCTGCATGAAGGAGCTGCCGGCCACGCTGCTGTTGCGCCCCACCGGGTACGACACGCTGGCGACCGAATTGTGGACGCACACCAGCGCGTCGGAGTTCGCCGCCGCCGCGCCGTACGCGGCCGTGCTCGTCCTGATCGCCGCCCTGCCCACGTGGTGGCTGATACGCCATGGCTGAACTCGCCGTCTCCGGGCTGCGCAAGAGCTTCGGCGCCGTCGCCGCCCTCGCCGGGGTGGACCTGTCCGTCCACACCGGACACCTGGTCGCCGTGCTCGGGCCGTCCGGCTGCGGCAAGACCACGCTGCTGCGCTGCGTCGCCGGGTTCGAACGGGTCGACGCCGGCCGCGTCACCGTCGCCGGGCGGGACGTCACTTCCCTTGCCCCGCAACGCCGCCGCATCGCCGTGGTACCCCAGGAGGGCGCGCTGTTCCCGCACCTTTCCGTGCGCGACAACGTATCCTACGGCCTGGACCGCGCCTCCCGCTCCCGTGTCGCGGAGACCCTGGCGCTCGTCGGGCTGGACGGGTTCGGTTCGCGTATGCCGCATCAGCTTTCAGGCGGGCAGCAACAGCGGGTCGCGGTCGCGCGGGCACTTGCCCCACGCCCACCCGTCGTCCTGCTCGACGAACCGTTCAGCGCGCTCGACGCCGCGCTGCGGGTCGAACTGCGCCGCGACATCCGCGAGGCCCTGCGCGCCGACGGTGCCACGGCGCTGCTGGTCACCCACGACCAGGGCGAGGCTCTGTCCATCGCCGACGAGATTGCGGTGATGCGCGACGGGGTGATCGTCCAAACCGGACCGCCGGCGGCGGTTTACTCGGCGCCGCGCGACGCTTGGGTCGCCGGGTTCGTGGGCGAGGCGGTCTGGCTCCCCGCCGGGCACCCCCTGCTCCTCCGAATCCCCGTCGCCGGCGGCGGAGACCGCGTGCTGCTTCGCCCCGAGCAGATCTCCCTCGGCCCGGGAAGCGACGCTGTCGTGGTCCGGACCGACTTCCACGGCCATGACGCGGTCATCGCCCTGCGCCTGCCGGACGGTACCTCGCTCGCCGCCCGCCTGCTCGGCACCGACGCCTTGCCTGCCGTCGGCGACCCCGTCGCCGTCCACATCACCGGCCCCGCCCGCGCCCTGCCCTAACCCAAACCTCACCCCACCCCCACCCAATCGCATTGCCGCCGCCGGCGTTCGGGATCTGATCATCTGGCAAACACGCTCTTCCGTTTGCCAGATGATCAGGCACGATCGCTGGCTCCCGGGGCGGCAATGCCCGCGCGTTGCTTTGCACGCGCAAAGCAGTAGAGCGCGCCGTCCCCCTCCCGAGACGGCGCGCCGCTTGTGATACCCCGGCTGATCAGCTTGCGGTGCAGGTGGGTGCCGGGTTGTTGTTCACGCCGTTCCAGCTGGCGAGGAAGCCGAAGCTGGTGCTTGCGCCCGCGCCAAGGTTTCCGTTGTACGGCATGTTCGTCGCGTTCACCGGGTTGGTGTTGGGCGGCAGGTTGGCGCCCCACGACTGGTAGATGCTCTGGCCGTTCGCCCATGTCCAGGTGACTCGCCAGCTCGAGATGGCGGCGCTGCCCGCGGCTACCCGCACCTCGCCCTGGAACCCGCCCGGCCACTCGTTTTGCTTCACGTAGGTGGCGGTGCAGGCGCGGGTCCCGCCGCTTGGCGACGGGCCCACCGAACGCGACGGCGAAGGCGATACCGAGCGCGAAGGTGAGGGCGACGCCGAAGGCGAGCGTGACGGGCTGACCGATGGGGAAGGCGAGCCGGTCTGGGTACCGTAGATTGTCGCCTGGACGGCGGTCGCCCGGATCCCGTTGGCGCCGTTGAACAAACGCTGACCCCACGAGGTGAGCTGGTTGACGTTGAAGTTCGTCACCTGGTCGAGGTATTCGACGCAGCAGCCGTTGCCGCTCCACGACCAGCCGATGTAACCGATGCCCCGCTGGACGGCCTGGGCCATGATGGTGTCCTCGTCGGGGTCGCCGTCGGAGTGGTTGAACCCGAACTCGCCGATCATGATGGGCAGGTTGCGGGACTGGAACGACTGCAGGTAGTCGATGACCTCCTGCGCGGTGTTGAACACCCCGTACATGTGGACGGAGAAGAGCAGGTTGCGGTCGACGTCGGCGTTGGCCACGGCGACCGCGTTGTCGCGCATGACGAACTGCCAGTCCTGGCCCCAGTTCGGTGCGTCGACGACGATCGTGTGGTCGAACCCGGCGTTGCGCATGCGCTGGATGGCCGCGGTGGTGGCCGCCGTCCACTGCGCCGCGTTGTTGTTGCCGATGGGCTCGTTGCCGATGTTGATGAGTACGTAGTTTTCCTGGCCGGTCAGGGCGGACTGGACGCTGATCCAGTAGTCGACCGCCCGGTCCAGGGTCCATTCGTTCTGCTGCTCGCCGAAGCCGGTGGTGTCGTGGTTCTCCAGCACGCAGATCAGCCTGTTGGCCTTGCACAGGTTGACAACGTTGGCAACGTCGGCGGCGTTGTTGACCGGGGTCCACCGGCCGCCGCTGAGCACCACCCGGACGGTGTTGGCGCCCAAGGACTTTATGTTGGCGAACGAGCTTGTCTGGCCCTGGTACCACACGTGGGCGTGGCTGGTGCCGCGCATGATGAACGGTGTGCCATTTGCCTCGACCAGCCGGCCGTTGCTGATGCGCAACCCGACCGCGGCCTGCGCGGGCTGGATGGCGACGAGCAAGGAGACGGCCAGGACGATCGCGGCCGCGCTCGCGGAGGCGACCAGCAAGCGAAGTTTCATGACCTTCATGAGTTTCATGGAGGATCCACCTTTGGAAGCGGTTGGAATGCATGGGTGATCACGTAACCCAGCCACCCGGCTCCCGTTGGGTGTGCGCTGAGCATAGGACAACTCAACCGGTTAAGCAACCTACACCGCCCGGACGTTGTCGATGTCGAACGAGCCCGGGTTGAAGAAGATGTACAGCGCACGGACGTCGTTGAACTGGCCCGCGCACCCCGACAGGTCGGTGAAGAAGTCCGCCGTGAACGTCGTCGTCGTACCCGGCTGGATGAACGGGAACGGTGTCTGGCACCAGGTGAACGACGGTCCGGTCTGGACGGCCAGCGACACCGACGTCCCGCTCGCGCCCGTCCGCAGCTCGAACAGGATCTGCGACTTGGTCGACAGATCGAGCGGCGTGCCGAAGACGAGACCGAACCAGTGGCCGGCGGTCACCGACAGGTTGAGGCCGAACGAGCCCTCCGGGGAGAAGTCAGCGGTCTGCGTGACCGTCCCGGCGTCCGGCATCCAGTTGCCCGGTCCCCACCCGTCGGTCCCGGCCTCGAACGTGGCGATCGGGATGGCGGCGGTCGGGTCCGGCTTCACGTTGACCACCAGATCGGCCACATTGGACAGGCGGCCGGTGGAGTCGCGGATGGTGTACTTCGCGCTCGCCCGGCCCACGAAGTCCGGCTGGGGCGTGAAGGTCACCACACCGTCCTTGGCGGCGGTGAAGGTACCGCCGACGGGCGAGGAGATGGCGATCGTCGATGGGCGCACGGATCCCTGGTACGCCACGTCATTGGCGGGCGGGGTGAGCGTGGCCGGCTGGTTGAACTCGGTGACGGCCATGTCATGGTCGGCAACGGGTGGCAGCGGGCGGCGCGCTGTCGCGTTGGTGAGCGTCTGGCACACCGGCGACGGGCAGTAGACGGTGAAGCCGTCGAAGTCCGGGTACAGCGAGCCGTCGTCCTGGATGCCCGAAAGAATCCAGTACAGCCAGCCGTTCCCGCCCTCGCGCTTGAAGATGTCGGTCCACTCCTTGTACACCGGGTTGCGCGTGGCCTTGTCCCGCCAGCCGAACTCGCCGAACACCACGGGTTTGCCGATCGCCTTGGCCTCGCGCACGTGACGGGCGATCCAGTCGCGCGTCCACGCCAGGTCCTTGCCCCACGCGTCCGGGTAGAGGTGGAACGACATCAGGTCGACCGCCTTCAGCCGAGCGAACGCGAGCGTGTCCACACCCTCGCCGCAGTTGCGGGTCCAATCAGGATTGGCCTCCTCGTCGCAGAAGAAGCCCTCGTCTCCAACGCCCACAAGGTGTTTGCGGTCGACCGACTTGATGTGGCGGGTCATCACGTCCGCCCACTCGATCAGGGTGCCGGTGGTGCAGTTGGGCGAGCGCGGGAAGATTCCCGCGGACAGGCAGCGCGGCTCGTTGCCGAGTTCCCAGGCCATCACGGTCGGGTCGTTCTTGTAGGCAACGCCCGTGTATACGTTGACCCTGTTCAGGAGATGGGTTATCCATGTTTGGTACCAACCCCGGATCACCGGATTGGTATAGAAATCGTCGTGGAAGCTGCCTCCGGCCCACCGGACGTACTCGTCCATGCCGCCGAAGTCGTTCCAGTTGTTGGTGAGCGGGATGATCAGCCGGATGCCGTGCCGGCGCGCCGAGGCCAGCACATAGTCCAAGCGCTCCAGGCCACCCGGGCCGTCGTTGATGACCGGCCGGCCAAGCGCCGCGTCGAACTCCTGGAAGTCAACGCCCTCCTGCCCGCGCTCCATGAAGCCCCAGGTGCGCAGCACGGTGAAGCCGGCCGCCTTGGCGTCGGCGAAGACGTCGTCGACCATCAGCTGCGACTTGTACATCAGGTAGTAGTTGTTTGAACCGGAGAAGCGGAACAGCTTGCCGTCGACGAAAAGCTGGTCGCCGCGCCGGGTGACGAAGCCGGACGAGTCATGTGCCTGTGCCTGTGCCGGAGCGGGTGCGGGTGACGCCAGGACCAGCACCGCCGCGAGGGCGAGCGCCGTGAGTTTCATCGAGATCGAGCCTCCTAATTGGAGTCGTTCACGCAGCGCAGCACCGGTCGGCTGGTCAGATCCTGCGGCCGGAGGGGCAGTGCCGTGCGCACCGTGAACGTCGCCGACTCCCCGGGCAGCAGCGTGACCATCGCCTGGTCGACCGTTGCCGCCGGGTCGAGCCGGTCGGGGAACAAAGTCAGGTCGCGCAGGATCGTCCGCGCGTGGACGGTGACCCGGATTTCACCGTCCAGGGTGGACACATCCGCGGTGAGGGATGCCGTGGGGTAGGCGATCTCGCGATCCTCGGTAAAGAACCAGAACGAACGATGATCTTCTACCGACGCGACGGTCAGTTCCGCCGCCGGATCGTCCGGTGTGGACAGCTCCGGCGGCAGGTCGAAGGTTTCACGCGATCGGCGTGGTACATCGATTTCGACGGTCGCCTTGGCGAGCGGCCGCCCGTCAAGACCAAGGCGCGAGACTGTCGCCATGGCCCGCCAAGCCTGCGGCGAGTCGTTGACCGCCACCAGCCGCAGGGGCGTGCCCGGCCGCGCCGCCGGGTCCGCCGGCTCGATGGACAGCAGCCTGTCGGCGAAGGCGGCGCGCAAGGCGTACCACATAGGCTTTAAATGTCCCTCGCCGTCGATTGCCGACCATGAAGTCACCGGCCAGCAGTCGTTGAGCTGCCACACGATCGCGCCCATGCACCGCGGCATCTGGGACCGGAAGTGCCGCACCCCAAGGCTTATCGCCCGTGCCTGGTTGAGCTGAGTGTAGAAGTGCCAGTCGTCGCGATCCTTCGGGGGCGGGAAATGGCGGTCGAGAGCGCGCTGGAGCTTGCGCGCGCCGTCCTCCGCCTTCTGGTGCTCACCGCGGCCCAGCGTGGCGAAGCTCGGCGGCCCCTGGAAGCCGAACTCGGCGACGAACCGCGGCGTGTAGGTGCGGTAGTGGGTGTAGTCGAGCTCGTTCCACACGTCCCAGATGTGGCAGCTGCCGTGGTCGGGATTGTTGGGATGGTAATGGTTGGGGTGCCGGCCGGAGCCGGAGTACGGACTGCCCGGCCAGTAAGGCCGGGCCGGATCCAGCTCCGCCATCAAGAGGGGCAGAATTCCGAGGTAGTAGCCGGCACCCCAAGTCCGGTCGCCCAGTTCGCTTTGCCATCCCCAGTCCTCGTGGCCCCAAAGGCATTCGTTGTTGCCCGTCCACAGGGCAAGGCTGGGGTGGCGCGCGAGCCGGGCGATGTTGTCGCGCGCCTCCGCCTCGACCTCCGAGGCGATCGGCTCCTCCTCCGGGTATGCGGCGCAGGAGAACAGGAAGTCCTGCCCCACAAGCAGTCCCAGCTCGTCGGCGACGTCGTAGAACTCCTCCGACTCGTAGAGGCCGCCGCCCCACACCCGCAGAAAGTTGACGTTGGCGTCGCAGGCCTGGCGCAGCCGCTGCTCCAGGCGGGAGCGCGTGATGCGCGACGGGAAGCAGTCGTCGGGGATCCAGTTGACCCCGCGCACGAAGACCGGAACGCCGTTGACCACGACGGTGTAGGGAGTGCCGTCGCCGTCCGGTGTCGAGTCGATCGCGACGTCGCGGAACCCGACGCTCTCCTCCCAGCGGTCAAGCTCTCCGCCGTTGCTGTCCAAAAGCGACACCATCAGGGGGTACCGGGTCTGCGCGCCAAAACCCCGTGGCCACCACAGGTCGGGCTGGTCGGCCTGTAGCTCTATGGTGGCTTGGCTCTGGCCCGGGGCGACGGACACCTCCCCATGCGACCCGGCAACCGACGCCGTGAGGGTCAGCCCGGTGGTACCCGGGTTGTCGAGCGTGACCACGGCCTCCACCCGGCCCGAGGCTGTCGCGGTCGGACGGACGTCGAGCAGGCGCGCGATCGACCACGAGCGCAACCCGATCGGGCGCCAGATGCCCGCCGTGACGAGCGTCGGGCCCCAGTCCCAGCCGAAGTTGCACGCCATCTTGCGCACCAGGTTGAACGGCTCTCCATAGGCGGCCGGGCGGGCACCCAGCAGCTGCCGCATCCGCTCGGTGTAGTCGTAGACCGGCTCGAACCGGACCGACAGCTCGTTGCTCCCCGGCCGCAGCAGGTGCCGCACCCCGAAGCGGTAACGCCGGTGCATGTTCTGCGTGCGGCCCACCTCGGCGCCGTTGAGCGTGACCGTGGCGACCGTGTCGAGCCCGTCGCACTCCAGGTCCACGAAGTGGGAGCCGTCGTCGTCCCAGTCGAACGAGGTGGTGTACTCCCAACCGGTACGGCCGATCCAGCCCAGCCCGGTCTCGTTGTCCCCCTCGTACGGGTCGGGGATGCGCCCCGCCGCGAGCAGGTCAAGGTGCACGCACCCGGGCACTCGCGCCGGGACGTCATGGCCCCCGCCGCGCACCGACCAGCCGTCGTGGAGCAGCCTGCGAACACTCATCGCGAATCCCATTTGCTGTGCAGCCGCGGCACGGAGTCCAGCAGCATCTTCGTATACGGGTGTTGCGGGTTGGCGAACACCTCCGCCGTCGGACCGCTCTCCACGATCTCGCCCTGCCGGAGGATGACTGTGCGGTCGCTCAGGTAGTGCCCGAGCGACAGGTCGTGCGTGATGAACAGGACGCCCAGGCCCTTGTTTCGCAAGTCCCCCAGCAGGTTCAGCACATCGATCCGGGTCGACGCATCGAGCATGCTGATCACCTCGTCGGCGACGAGCAGCTTGATGTCGAGCAGCAGCGCCCGCGCGATCAGCAGCCGCTGCAACTGGCCGCCGCTGAGCTGGTGCGGATACTTGCCGAGTACCAGGGCCGGATCGAGCCGCACCGCCTCCAGGCTCGCCTCCACTTTGGAGCGCCACGGCCCGGAGGCCATGCGCGGAAAGAACGAATTCTTGATCATTTCCAGTACGCGCTCGGCCCGGAAGATGGGATTGTAGGAGGAGAACGGGTCCTGGAAGACACCCTGCACCTCGCGGCGGTACCCGTCGAGGCGGGAGCCTTGGAGCCGCAACACATCCTGGCCGTCGAACGTGATCGAACCGGAGGTCGCCCGGATCAGGCGAAGGATCATCCGCCCGATCGTCGACTTGCCGCTGCCGCTCTCGCCGATCAGCGACACCACCTCACCGGGGGCGACGTCGAAGCTGACCTGGGACACGGCAAGCTTTTTGCGGGTGCCGAAGGCTCCTACCCGGTACCACATTGAAATGTCTTGAAGTTGAAGCATCGCTCAGCCCGCCTTCCAGCACGCGACGGAGTGTCCCGGCCCGACCTCCACGAACGGTGGCTCCTCGCCGCATTTCTCGAACGCCAGCGGGCAGCGGTCGCGGAAGCGGCATCCGGACGGCGGGTCGAGCAGGCTGGGCGGGCGGCCCGCGATACCGGCCAGGCGGCGCTCCTCGAAACGGACGCCGACCTCCGGAAGCGAGGAGATGAGCAGCCGGGTGTACGGGTGCAGCGGCGTGTTGATGATGGTGTCCGCCGGTGCCTTCTCGGCCAGCTTGCCCGCGTACATCACCAGGATGGTGTCGGCGATCTGGTAGACCAGCGAGATGTCGTGCGTCACCACCATCATGCTGTCGACCAGTTTCAGCTCGCGGAACTCCACGAGCGTGCGCGCCACCGCCTTCTGCGTCGCCACGTCCAGCGCCGAGGTGACCTCGTCGGCGATGAGCAGGGACGGATTGAGCAAAGTGGACAGGACCATCACCGTTCGCTGCTTCATGCCGCCGGAAAGCTCGATCGGATAGTTGCGGAGCACCGCCTTGTCGAGGCCCACCAGCTCCAGCCGGCGGTGCAGCTCGGTTTCCATGCTGGCGTAGGAGAAACCGCGCGACTCAAGCAGCTCGGCGATCAGCTTGCCGATCTTGCGAGTCGGGTTGAGCGCACTCATCGCGTACTGCGGGATCAGCGAGACGGACACGAAGCGGAACTTCCGCATGGCGGTGTCGTCCCAGATCGGCAGCTCCACACCGTCGAGCTCGACCCGGCCACCCACGTGGCGCATCCGGGAATCAAGGCGTATCAAGCTTTTCGCGAGCGTCGACTTGCCGCAGCCGGACTCCCCCACCAGGCCCATGACCTCACCGTCGGCGAGCGAAAAGCTCACGCCGTCAAGGGCTTTGACGTCCCCACGCAGGGTCCGGTAGTAGACCTTCAGTTCCTTGACCTCGAGCGCCACCGCGTCACATCTCCCTGAGCTTGGGGTTGAAGACCTCGTCCAGCCCCACGTTGGTGATGTACAGCGCGCCCACGATGATGGTGATGCCCAGGCCGGGCGGCACGAACCACCACCACAGTCCTAATTGGAGCGCGCTCCAGTGCACGGCGTTGTTCATCATCAGCCCCAGCGACACCGCCTCCGTCGGCCCCAGCCCGATAAAGTCAAGCGTCGCCGCGAACAGCACCGCGCCACCGAACAGCAGAATGTAGCTCAGCAGCAGGTAGGAGCTCATGTTCGGGGCGATCTCACGCCGGATGATCCTCAGCGGGCCCATCCCGCTCAGCCTCGCCAGGTCCACAAACTCCCTGGCGCGCAACGACAACGTCTGTGCCCGCACCGCGCGGGCCACCCACGGCCAGGAGAAAAGACCGATAAACAAAGCTTGCATGGGTACCGATTTGATGCCGACATATGCGTGAAGGACGATGAGCACGGCCAGAGCCGGCAGCACCAGCACGATGTTGGTCAGCATGTTGAGAATCTCGTCTATGACCCCGCCGCGGTACCCAGCCAAGAACCCGATCGTCATCCCCATCAGAGCGGCCAGCCCGCCCCCGAGCAGCCCCACCAGGAACGTGGAGCGCAACCCGTTGGCGAACTGGAGGAAGACGTCCTGCCCGAAGGTGGTCGTGCCCATCCAGTACTCCCCGGACGGGGGCGCCGCGGGCGGCCCCACGTACTCGTTGGGGCTGTGATCGGTGAACAGCGGCGCCACCAAACCGAGCAGCAGCAGCCCAAGGATCACGGTCACGCCACCGACCACCTTGCGGTTGCGCAAAGCGAAGTAGAGATTGCCGCCACCGGCGTACCGGCCCGTCGACCCCGGCGGGCCAGCCGGCAGGATCGACCCTGCCGGTACGGCCGGGGCGGGGGCGGCAATCACCACGGGCTGCTTGGCACGCCCAAAGAATCTCTGCTTGCCGTTGCTGCTCATGCGGCGCCTCCCTCAAGGCCGGTGCGCGTGCGCGGGTCGACAAGCACATAGACGATGTCCACGAGGAAGTTGGCGATGAGCACGCCGACCACGATGAACAGGAAGGCACCCTGCATCAGGAAGTAGTCCTGGTTCTGGATCGCCGCCAGGATGAGATAACCCACCCCGGGATAGGCGAAGACGATCTCGGTGACGAGCGCTCCCGCCACGATCACCCCGAGCTGGAGTGCGAGCCCGGTCAGCTGCGGAAGCAGGGCGTTGCGGAATGCGTACCCCCGGATAAGCTTGCGCGGAGCACCAAGCGCCTCAAGGTAATTGGCGTAGTCCGCCTCCAGCTCGTAAATGATGAGGTTGCGCATGCCGATCGCCCAGCCGCCGAACGCCACCAGGAAAAGCGACGCGAACGGCAGGAACCAGTGCATCGCCAGGCTCCCGAGGAACTCCAGGGACCAGTTGGGCCGCATGGAAAAGCTGTAGCCGCCAGCGATCGGGAAGATGCCGGCGACGATGCCCAGGGTCCACGCGAGCAGGATGCCCAGCCACATGTACGGCGTGGCGGTCAGCACGTAGCCGACGGGAAGGACGGTGTTGTCGAGCCACTTGCGCCGCGCGGCAAGTGCGCCCACTTTGTTCCCCGCATACCAGCTCAGCAGGATCGACGGGATAAGCAGCGCCAGCGTGTACGGGACCGCCTTGGATATGACATCGGTGACCTGCGCCGGGAACAGCCACACGCTCACGCCCATGTTGCCCTGGAACAACTCGACCCAGTAGTTGAAATACTGCTTCCACAGCGGCACGTCCAGCCCGAAGACGTTCTCGTAATACGCCTGCATCGGCCCGACCGACTCCGGGTTGGAGATCGCGGTCCGGGTCAGCATGCGCAGCACCGGATCGCCCGGCATGAACCGCGGCACCAGCCAGTTGATCGTGACCGCCACCACGAAAGTCAGAAGGTAGAGGAGGGCCTTACGCCCGAAATACCTTCGCACGCTTCGGCCCTCCCCTATCCCCTATCCGTTACTTACCGTTGACCGGCTGGATCTGGGTCAGCATGTAGATGCTGCCCTTCTCCCAGTAGTTGTTCCACGTGGTCGGGAACGACTTGGGCGTCGCGGTCGAGGTCGACGACGGCCAGTTCGTCCAGACGGTTTCGTTGGCCTGCGACCACATGCCGTTGTACCAAAGCGGGATCGCCGGTAGCTCCGTCATGGTGAGCCGCTGCAGCTGCGTAAGCGTCTGCTGGAAGCCCGGGTCAGTGGATGGAGTGCGCGAGAGCTTCTGCACCAGATCCCACGCCTGCTGGTTGTTGTAGCGCTGGAAGTTGGCGTTGAGCTGCCGCTCCTGGATCGGGAGCTGGTAGAGGTACCGGTAGAACGTCCAGGGCGTGTTGCTCAACTCGGTCCAGTTGTTGAGCACCAGATCGAACTTGCCCTGCGTCCGCATGTCGTCGACGGCACCCGAGTCGGGGAACTCGGTGACGATGTTGATGCCCGCCGCCTGAGCGCCCGCGCTGATGACCCGGATCGCCTCCATCCAGTCCGTCCAGCCCGACGGGACGGCGAGGGAGAGTCTGATCGCCGCACCGTCCGGCCCCTCGACGAAGCCGTCCCCGTTGCGGTCGGTGTACCCCGCGTCGGCCAGGATCTTCTTGGCCATCGCGGTGTCGAACTTGAAGCCCAGCTCGTTGACGGCCGCCTTGTCCACATACTTGTCCCAGGTCGGTAGCAGCCCGGTCGGGCTCGACGCTTGGACAATCTTGCCGTAGACGCCCTCGACGATCTTCTTGGTATCGATCGAGTGGGCCAGCGCCTTGCGGAAGGCGACGTTGCTCATCGGCGCCTTGGTAGTGTTGGGGACGAGCATCGCCGTGTTCGCCGACAGCATGTACGGCGCCTCGGGATAGTAGGTCTTAATCTTGAACTTGCCGTTGGCGAGGTTGGCGATACCGGGCAGGAAGTTGTTGCTCAGATCCATTTGGGCCTGCAGCAGCAACCCCAGCGCGACCTCGTTGCTGGAGTTCACGATGTCCACGATGTAGTTCGGCTTGACCTCGAGCTTGAGCGCCTTCGTCGCCCACCAGGTGGCCTTCTTCTTCCAGACCATCCGGTCCTGGTCGTGTGTCAGGTACTCGTACGGCCCGGTGCCGATCGGCTTCTCGTTGGCGCCGGTGGTGACGTCCTTCTCCGAACGGCTCGACCAGAGGTGCTTGGGCACGATCGGGTTCTCGAAAAGGAAGTTGTCCCATTCCTGGAACCGGGATTCACTGAACGTGAACCGGACGGTGCGCTGATCGACCGCCTCCGCCTTGCTCAGCCAGGTCCAGAGTGGGCTGTACGGCACAGCCTGGATCTTGCCCAGCTCCACGGTGTAGACGACATCGTCGGCGACGAGCGGTTTACCGTCACCCCACTGGATGCCCTCGCGGAGCGTTAGCGTGTATTGGTTGTTGCCCGACCACTCGCCCTTCTCGGCAAGCCACGGGGTCAACTGGAGCTTCTCGGCGTCGAACAGGAACAGGGTTTCGTAGGCCAACCCGACGGTGCCCATGGCGTGCCCGGGGGTGATCGGGTTCCAGTTGTTCGGCGGCCCCCACTGGGTGCCGCTGGTGTAAAGCGTCTCGTTGCGCGGGTAACCGCCCGGGCCGACCGGGCCGGAGCCCTTGTCGGAGTCACCAGGGCAGGCCGACGCGGTCATGGCAACCGCGAGCATGAGGCCCGCGATCTGTGCTAACCGGCTTCGCATCGTTCCTTCCTCCGCTGTCTTCATGGGGCGCTATTTGAGGCGCGGCCGCCGATATGGGTGTATCGATGCTTACTGAACCGGGTAAGTCCTCATAGGGAAACATGCTTGAATCGAGCTCGTCAATGCTCTCTTTGCGGATGCGGCTGGTCCGCCCTTGCCAGGCGTGGGAGCGTTACCAAAGCGTTATGGCTTGACCGGTTAGGCAAATGTCGACGACGATCGGTTCACGAACGGCTACAGTGACGATCCATGGGCGGACCGTGGGGTGAACAAATGAAGCGGCCGACCATCGCCGACATCGCCCGGCGCGCAGGCGTCTCCAAGGGCGCCGTGTCGTATGCGCTCAACGGCCAACCCGGCGTCAGCGAAGCCACCCGGCGGCGCATCCTCGCCATCGCCGAGGAGATCGGGTTCAACCCCAATAGTGCGGCCCGGGCCTTATCCGGCTCCATGTCCAACGCGGTCGGGCTGGCATTGTGCCGGCCCGCTCGCACGCTCGGCATGGAACCCTTCTTCATGGAGCTGATCAGCGGGGTCGAGGGCGAGCTGGCGGCGCGCTCGTACGCGCTCACGCTTCAGGTCGTGACAACGGTTACCGACGAGATCGCCGTCTACCGGCGGTGGTGGGGCGAGCGTCGCGTCGACGGCGTGCTCATCTGCGACCTTCGGGTCGACGACGAGCGGATCGAGGTACTGGAGAAGCTTCAGCTGCCGGCTGTCGTGATTGGAGGCCCGGACGGGACCGGTAGCCTGGGCAACGTGTGGAGCGACGAGTCGGCCGCCCTCGTTGAAACGGTCGAATACCTTGCCGCCCTTGGACACCGGCGCATCGCCCGGGTGGCCGGCCTGCCCGAGTTGCGGCACACCGAGATCCGCAGCCAAGCCTTCGAAGGGGCGTGCCGCCGCATGGGCCTGGCCGAGGCGACGACGGTCTCGTCGGATTACTCTGGCGAGGAGGGCGCGCGGGCGACGAGAAGGTTGCTGAGCAGCCCGGAACGGCCCACGGCCGTCATCTACGACAACGACGTGATGGCGATCGCCGGTCTGGGAGTGGCGCAGGAGATGGGCCTGTCGGTCCCGGCCGAGCTGTCCATCGTCGCCTGGGACGACTCCCCCCTGTGCCGCCTCGTGCACCCCGCCCTGACCGCCCTGAGCCGCGACATCCCGGCCTACGGCGCCCTCGCCGCCCAGCGCCTGCTCGGCGTCATCGGCAACGAACCGCCCGAGTCCCATCAGGACGAGACGGCACGGTTGACACCGCGCGGCAGCACCGCCCCACCCGGCCGCTAACCCGCAGCTCTCACTGTCTCACCCGGCCGCTTACGCGCCGCCTCACCGCGCCCGGCCCGGCCGCTACGCGCGGCAGCACCGCCCCACCCGGCCGCTAACGCGCAGCTCTCACCGCCCCACCCGGCCGCGTCTAACCTGAAAGACTTCGGCGGCGTGCCCAAAGCAAGGCGCCGGCGACCGCGAAGCCCGCAACGGCAACAACGGCCAGCAGGAGGATCCACCAAGGAAACCGGCTCGGCTCGGAAGGCGGCGCCGTAGCCGTGCCCGTCGACGGCTTCGCCGGAGCGCTTGTCGCCGCGGGGATGTCAGCAGTGAGCGCCCCCATGAGGTTGAGCACCCCGAACCCGTAGTCCGGATCGCGTCCCGGACTGCCCTTGTCGATCGCGGTCGCGGTGAGGCGCCGCACCACCTCTGGCGCCTTAAGCTCAGGGAACCGCGCCCGGATCAACGCCACAGCACCGGCTGTGATAGCGGTAGCGTTCGAAGTCCCCGACGCCACCCCATAGCGGCCCCCTGGGATCCCTGCCGAGATGTCCACCCCGGGAGCCGCCAGCACCATCTCCGGCCCGCTCACCGAGATCTCCGCATGTTCACCGTTCTTGTCGACCGCCGCCACCGCTACCACACCGGGCATCGAGGCGGGGAAGCCCACCGATGTGTCGGCGGGCCGGTTACCGGCGGCCGCGACGACCACGACATCGGAGGCTATCGCCGCATGGATCTCCTGTTGCTGGAGCAGGTCGAATGGCCCGCCAGCGGACATCGAGATGACTTTGACACCGTTGGCGACCGCCCAGCGGATCCCGACGGCGAACTTGCTCGTTCCGCCCCCGTCCCTGCTGGCAACACGCACCGGCAGGATCTTCGCCGCTGGAGCGATTCCGTTCACTCGACCGTGCGCAGCGATCATGCTAGCCATTGCCGTGCCGTGCCCGTCCACATCAATGCGTCCATCGCCCTGCTCACCGGTTAGGTCTGTCCCGGGAAGCACCGACCCCGCCAGATCTGGATGCGCGGCGTCCGCACCGGTGTCGATGACCGCGACAGTGACTCCCTCACCACGGCTGATCTGATGCGCCTGGGCTGTGTTCAGGAACTGGTGATACCACTGCCCATCCGATATCGCGTCAACGGCGGTAGCCGGCTCGGTGGTACCCAATAGCATGACGACGGCCAGGACGATAGCGATATGAGCCTTCACGGCGCCACCGTCCGCACCGTCACATGAGTTCCGTCGTCGTTCTTGAACTCCGCCCGCCACGGGTATGCCAGATCGTCAAACCAGCCCCGAAACTCCTCCTCTTGCTTCAGCGTTGGCTGGTCCGGCACGAACTCATCCTGTGCCACCTCGATCACCGGCGGCACACCCTTGTCCACCTGCCACACGATGTTCGGCCGGCGATATAGCGCCCCATGTCCGGCCGCCCCGGCGCCCGGTCCACCAGTCATCGGAATCGGCATCATCCCCGCCGGACCCATGCCACCGGACCCAGCAGCCGCCGTACTTGGTGGCATTGGACGGATCCCGCCTCCCGGCCGCCCGCCGCCTGAGCCAGGACCAGGGCTGGAGGGCGGCATCGGCACCACATAACTTGCCGGGCCCACCCCGGGGCCGGGAAGAATGTAAGCACCGCCATTTGGCGCATACGAGCTGCCCGGCGGGATCGGCAACATTGACACCGGTGTGCCCGGTTGGGCCAGCACGAGTTTCGGTGCGTTCTGTAGCTCAGCCGACTCCGCGGACCCCGTAACCACGGGGTCATAACCGGGCACAGGAGGTACCCGCATACGTGTCCGGCCGGCCGAACCATCCGGCGGCAGAATCGTGCCTCCGGGGGGCTCCCGCCCTCCACCACCCGGCTCCGCACCGACAGGCTCTACGAAGTCCGGCGCCTTGATGGGGTCAATAGGGTCGGGGGCGGTGATTTTGGGGCGGGCGGCGGCGAGCGCCTTGTCGGCCTCCACCATGATCTGGCGGGCTTCCTGGTTGAGCCGGTTGGCTTCGCGGTTCCACCAGTCCGGCCACCAGCGAGTGGTCACCTCTTGCCACTGCTGGGTCAGCGGGCGCATCTGCTCGCGCGCTTTCACGAGCGCCGACACCGTGCTGTCCAGCGCATACGCCGTCTGCCGGGAGCATCCCGCGTCCGACAGCAACTGCGTCCCGTTGCGATCGAGAAGCTCCAGGAACCTCTCCGCGGACGGCGCCTGCCATGCTTGCGCGATGCGGTCGCGTCTGGTCCGCAGCAAGCGGTAGTACTCCTCGAGCACGTCGGCGAGGCGCCTGAAGCCTCCTACCTGGCTCCAGACGGCCTCGTTGCCTTCGGGTGCCAGCATGTCCCACAGCCGCGGCACGTCGAAGGCGTTCCACCGTGCACACCATGCTGCCGACCACGACGGCTGCTCAGGGAGTTGCGGGCTGGCTATGGGCCCGACGAACGGCTGACCCGGTGCGGTCACTCGAAGTGTCCTTTCGGAATGGTAGTGGGCGGTGTGGATGTGGGCTCACGCATGGCCGTCTCGAGGTCGGCGAGGACCTTGTCCACGTTGAGCTTGGCGAAGTCCTCCGCGGTCGTGTACTCGGCAAGCACTTTGTCCAGGAACTCCACCAAGCGCCGCGCCCGCTCCACTTGGGCCACGCCGTTGTCCCAGAACCTGTCCATCGCGTAGGCGAGCGCGCGGCGGGTCGACTCGACCTCACCGGACTGGGATCTATCGCCCACGTGGAGTCCTCGGAAGATCTGGCCGTGGGCATCCGACGTCCCCGGTCCGAGCATCTCGTCCGTGTCGCGGCGCAGCCCGTCGCGGTTGGCATTTAACTGCTGAAGATCGACCACGATGCGATCATCTGCTGTCGTCATGGGCCCCCACCCCTATCTCCCGCTCGATTAACGGAATCGAGGCTAACGGATGAGTGCCCGGTTCGGTGCACCGTCATTGAAACCTGTGGATAACTGTAACAACATGGTCGCTTCAGGAGCCCGAGTCGCGGTGCCATGTTGCGGGCAGGCATTGACGTCAGTCTTGAAACGTTTTAGCTTTCACAGCAATCCATATATGTATAGGAAAGGATTGTGATGAAGCGAAAAGCGGGCGCCGTCCTAGCCTGCGTCACCCTCTCGACCTTCTTCATCAGCCCAGTGTGGGCCGCTCCCACCCGCTACGAGGCCGAGACCGCACCGGCGACGTGCGACGGTACCATCGACACCAACCATGCCGGCTTCTCCGGATCCGGGTTCTGCAACGCCAACAACGCTACCGGCGCGGCCGCGCAGTTCACGGTCAACGCCTCGGCCGCGGGCACGGCGACGCTGGGTATCCGCTTCGCCAACGGTGGCACGGCCAACCGCCCGGCCGACATCATCGTCAACGGCTCGACGGTCCAGGGGGCGAGCGCGTTCGACCCGACCGGCGCGTGGACCAATTGGACCACCAAAACGCTTACCGCCCAAGTGAACGCGGGCAACAATACGATCCGGCTCAGCCCGACCACGAGCAACGGCCTGGCCAACATCGACTTCCTCGACTTCGAGGTCGGCGGGACCACACCCCAGCCGCCCACCGGCAAGCAGATGGAGGACCTCAACCGCGGCCTGATCTCCCTACGCTCAGGCAGCGGCAACTTCGTCAGCTGGCGGATGCTGGGCACGGATCCCGCAAGCGTTTCCTACCGGCTTTATCGAGGGGGTACCCTCGTAGCCTCCCAGTCGCACACAAACTTCTTCGACAATGGTGCGGCGCAGGGATCGTCCTACACCGTGCGTGCCGTCATCAACGGCGTGGAGGGCCCGGCATCGGAATCAGCCTTGCAGATCGGCTCAAGCGGCTTCCTCGATGTACCCCTTCAGGTCCCCGCCGGAGGCACCTCCCCGGACGGGGTCTCGTTCACCTACTCGGCCAACGATGCCAGCGTCGGTGACCTGGACGGCGACGGCCAGTACGAGATCGTGCTCAAGTGGGATCCGTCCAACGCCAAGGACAACTCGCAGTCCGGCTACACCGGCAACGTCTTCGTCGACGCCTACCGCCTTAACGGGCAACGGATGTGGCGCATCGACCTCGGTCGCAACATCCGTGCCGGGGCGCACTACACCCAGTTCCAGGTGTACGACTACGACGGCGACGGGCGGGCCGAGGTCGCCATGAAGACCGCCGACGCCACCGTCTCCGGCACCGGCCAGGTCATCGGCAACGGCGGCGCGGATCACCGTAACAGCAGCGGCTACATCATCACCGGCCCGGAGTTCCTCACCATGTTCGACGGGCTCAACGGCTCCGTACGCTCGACGGTGAACTACAACCCGCCGCGCGGCAACGTCGGCTCGTGGGGTGACACCTACGGTAACCGCGTCGACCGGTTCCTCGCCGCCACCGCCTACCTCGACGGGTCGCGGCCGAGCCTCATTATGGCGCGCGGCTACTACACGCGTGCCGTCATCGCGGCGTGGGACTTCCGCAACGGCTCGCTGACCCAGCGCTGGGTCTACGACAGTGGTAACAGCGGCGGCGCCTACGGGCAAGGAAACCACAACATCTCCGTCGCCGACGTTGACGCCGACGGCCGGGACGAAATCGTCTACGGCGCGGCCACCATCAACGACAACGGCAGTTTCATGTACTCCACAGGGTTCGGGCACGGCGACGCCATGCACGTCTCCGACCTGATCCCGAGCCGTTCCGGGCAGGAGGTCTGGACCATCCACGAGTCAAGCAGCCAGCCCGGCGCCGACGTGCACGACGCCCGCACCGGGCAGGTCGTGTGGCAGCGCCCCAACAACAACGGGGTCGAAGGGCCGGGCCGGGCCGTTGCCGCCGACATCTACGCCGGCAGCGCGGGCGCCGAGTTCTGGGGCAGCGGACCCAACATGACCAACCTGTTCAACACCTCCGGCGGCTCGGTCGGGCGCACCCCGTCGTCGGCGAACTTCGTCATCTGGTGGGACGCGGACCCGGTCCGCGAGCTGCTCGACCAGACACGCATCGACAAGTACGGCACGAGCAGCGACACGCGCCTGCTCACCGCCAGCGGCGTCGCCTCCAACAACGGCACCAAGGCAACCCCGGCCCTGTCCGGTGACATCCTGGGCGACTGGCGCGAGGAAGCCATCTGGCGTACCAGCAACAGCAGCGCGTTGCGTATCTACTTTACGTCGACGCCCACCACGACGCGCATCTTCACGCTCGCCCACGACCCGCAGTACCGGGTCGCGCTCGCATGGCAGAACACCGCCTACAACCAGCCGCCGCACCCCAGTTTCTTCATCGGCAACGGCATGAGCACCCCACCGCAACCCAACATCTATGTCAGGTGACGTCCAAAGCAGCATGATCGCCGCCTCAGGCCGTCGCTAGGCCGCCAGAACCGCCCCCGCCGAACAGATCGTCCATCGCTCGGCGGGGACGGTTCTCATGACGACAGTAAGTTGACTCGGATGGCGTGAGAGCTTTTACTCCTAGCGTGACGGATGACCAGACGAGCTACGAGTCGGAAGCCGATTATGAGCGGGAGGCTGGGCTTCCACAGACCGCTTCTGCTGGGCCGATCTCACAAGAACTCTACATTGCCGAGCGCTTGAGCCCTTTTCAAGACTGGTATGACACACAGTCCAAAAAGGCCAAGTCCATGCACCTGTGGATGCGCACTGTGGCTGTAGTGGGCGGCGTATTGGTTCCTGTGCTCATCAATTCGAGCTGGCAGTTCAGCAAACTGGTTACCACCGTTGTCAGCCTGATTGTGGCGGTCGCGATATCCCTCGAAAGCGTCTATCACTATCGTGAACAATGGAAGAACTATCGATCAACCGAGCAGCTTCTCGGGCATGAGCGAATGTATTTTCAGACCAAAACAGGCGTATATTCCGGCCTCGATGAGAACGAGGCGTTCAAGGTATTCGTGGAGCGGGTTGAGGACTTGATCGCCACAGAGAACGCGGCCACGCTGAACGTCATGACGCACGCGGCGGCGACAACAGGGGCGGATCACGTTCGATCGTAGTGCGTACCCTGAGACCCAACCTATCGCTTCGCAGATCGAGGAGAGTTCTATGACTGTTTCCCCACCGGGTGGCTACTCGACCGTCCAGCCGTGGCTGGTTTCCCGCGACACCGGGCGCCTGCTCGATTTCATCACCGCGGCCTTCGGCGGTCAGGAGATCTCCCGTGTACCCACCGAGGACGGCGGCATCGGCCACGCCGAGATCCGGGTCGGCGACTCGACCCTGCTCGCCTTCGACTCCCAGCCGGACTGGCCGGACACTCCGAGCATGCTGCGGGTTTACGTCGACGATGCGGAGGGGGCTTTCGAACGGGCGGTTGCGGCGGGCGCCCGTGTCGTGACCCCGCTCGACGACGCGGCCTGGGGCGACCGTGGCGGCCGGGTACGGGATCCACTTGGCAACATCTGGTGGGTCGTCCAGCACGTGGAGGATGTTACGCCGGAGGAGATGGCGGTTCGGCTGCAGGACCCGAAGTATGCCGAGTCGATGGCGCGTGCCCAGCAGACCCTCGACGAGGAGCTGGGCAGCGGCGGCAACAACTGGTCAAGCCCTCCGGTTCTATGAGGCCCGCGGGTCACAGCGCTCGGCCCGCGGTTCATGGTGCCCAGCGGCTGACCCGCGGGTTGTAGCGCTTGATTTGCTGCGTGGCGCGCAGCAGGGCGCGGGCATCCGGCAGGTCGAGTCCGGCCTGGATGAGGGCGTTGCCGAGCGCCGTCGCCTCCACCGGACCGGCGAGCACGGGCAGGCCGCAGGCGTCGGCGGTGAGCTGACACAGCAATTCGTTGTGGACGCCACCGCCGACGACATGCACCACCTCGATGGCGGTCCCGGACAGCCGTTGCGCGTCGGCCAACGCTCGCGCGTGGGCCAGCGCCAAGCTGTCCAAAATAGAGCGGACGATCGCCGGCGGCTCCATGGGTACCCCACCGCAGGCGGCCACGATGCGGGCGGGCATGTCGCCGGGCGGCAGGAACACTGGATCGTCCGGGTCGAAGACCGGACCCGAGGCGGGCAGCGTGGCGGCCGCTTCGAGGAGCCCGGAAAGGGCCTGGGAGGGCCACGCGCGCAACGACTCCTGCAGCAGCCAGAGTCCCATCACGTTGCGCAGGAAGCGTACCGTCCCACCGACCCCGGCCTCGTTGGTGAAGTTCGCCTCGCGGGCCTCGTCCGTGACCACGGGCGATGGCAGCTCCACGCCGACGAGTGACCACGTGCCGCACGAGATGTACCCGAAGCGCTCCGACGCCGCCGGGACCCCCACCACCGCCGACGCGGTGTCGTGCGAGCCGACCGCGACCACGCGCGCCGGGTCCAGCCCGGTTGAGGGCAGCAGCGGGCCGATGACCGTCCCCGGGTCGCGCAGCGGCGGCAGTAGCGAGGCCGAAAGGCCAACTCGCCCAAGGATTCCCGAGTGCCACCGTCGAGTGTGGACGTCCAGCAGCTGGGTCGTGGAGGCGTTGGTGACCTCGGCCCCGACCTCACCGGTCAGCCAGTAGGAGATCAGGTCGGGGATCAGCAGCAGTGTCCGGGCGGCGTCGAACTGCGCCGACTTCTGCGCCGCCAGCAGCTGGTACACCGTGTTGAACGGCAGGTGCTGGATGCCGGTCTCGGCATACAGGTCGAGCTGGGCCAGCCCCGATGTCCGGGAGTCCCGGTAGTGCACGGGATTGCCGAGCAAATTGCCATCGGCGTCGAGCAGCCCGAAGTCGACACCCCACGAGTCGACGCCCACCGAGTCGAACGATCCCGCCGCGCGCAGGCCTTCCAGCACACCCCGGTACAGCCGCAGGATGTCCCAGTGCAGGGTGCCGTTCACCATCACCGGCACGTTGTCGAAGCGGGCGACCTCCTTGAGCGAGACCGCATCGGCCGAAACGGAGGCGAGCATGACCCGACCGCTTGACGCACCGAGGTCAACAGCAGCATGGACGCTCATCGCAGGAACGCGGCGGCCACTCCGCCGTCGACCGGGATGTGCATGCCTGTTGTCAGGGCCAGGTCGCCGCAGACCAGCACCGCCACGGCCGCCGCGACATGCTCAGGCAACACCTCCCGCTTAAGCAGCGTCCGCTGGGCATAGAACGTACCGAGCTCGTCCTCGGGCACGCCATACAGTGCAGCCCGATCCGCGCCCCACCCGGCGGCGAAGATCCCCGATCCCCGGACCACACCGTCCGGGTTGATGCCGTTGACCCGGATGCCATGCGCCCCAAGCTCCGCGGCTAGCAGCCGCACCTGGTGCGCCTGGTCGGCTTTTGCCGCGCCGTACGCCACGTTGTTCGGCCCGGCGAACAGCGAGTTCTTGCTCACGATGTAGACGATGTCGCCGCCGGTCCCCTGCGCGACGAGTATCCGCGCCGCCTCCCGCGACACCAGGAACGATCCGCGCGCCATCACCGAATGCTGCCGGTCCCAGTCCGATGTGGACGTTTCAAGCAGCGGTTTGGACAGTGACATTCCGGCGCAGTTGACGACGACATCGATCCCACCGAACTCCAGCACCGCCGACTCTACCGCCGCCCGCACCGAGTCCTCGTCGGTCACGTCCGCCGCCACGTCCGTTGCGGCTTTGGGTGCAGAGCCTGCCCTCCACCCATCCTCCCGACCGCCGTCATCGTCGCGAGTCTTCAGGTCGGCCGAGACGACGCACGCTCCTTCCGCCGCAAGGCGTTGCGCGGTCGCCAGGCCGATGCCCGACCCGCCGCCGGTCACCAGCGCGACCTTGCCGGTCAGGGGCGCCGGCTTGGGCAGGCGGCGCAACTTGGCCTCCTCCAGGTCCCAGTACTCGATCCGGAACTTCTCCTCCTCCGGGATCGGAGCGTAGCTGGAGATCGCCTCGGCGCCCCGCATCGCGTTGATGGCGTTGACGTAGAACTCCCCCGCCACCTTGGCTTCCTGCTTGTCACGCCCGAAGGAGAACATGCCGACGCCGGGCACGAGGACGATCGCCGGGTTGGCGCCACGCATCGGCGGCGTGCCCGCAACGGCATGGCGCTCATAATATTCTTTATATTCTATTTGGTACCGGGAAAGCTGCTCGTCCACCGAGGAGTCCGGTGAGTCCGGTGACAGCACCAGCGGCCGGACCTTGGTGCGCAGGAAATGGTCCGGGCACGACGTCCCCAGCCACGCCAGCTCCCGCAACCGTTCCCGCCCGACGAAGTCGAGCACCACGTCCGACTCGCTGAAATCGACGATCCCGCCGATCCGCCCGCGCAGCACGGGCAGCAGCTCGACCGCCCGCGCCCTCCGCTCCGCCCCGGAGAGCGCGGGCGTGGCCATTGCCCCGAACGGCTCGGGCCGCCCGTGCGCGGCGATGAACTCCCGAGCCATCCGGATGATCTCAAGTGAGCGTTCCTCGCACTCCCGCGACGTCGCGCCCCACGCCGTTATCCCGTGGCCGCCAAGGATGACGCCGATCGCCTCGGGACGGCCGGCCTGTATCGCCGCGATCTCCAGGCCCAGCTGGAATCCGGGGCGCCGCCAGGGTACCCACACCACCCTGTCCCCGAAGCACTCCTTGGTCAGCGCCGGGCCATCGGCCGCGGTGGCGAACGCCAGCCCGGCCTCGGGGTGCAGATGGTCCACATGGGACGATGCGACAAGTGCGTGCATCGCCGTGTCGATCGAGGGTGCCGCGCCGCCCGCGCCGAACCGGCAGTGGTCGAACAGCGGCACCATCTCGTCTTCCCGCTCCACGCCCGGGTAGACATCCACCAGCGAACGTAGCCGGTCCAGCCGCAGCGCCGCCAGCCTGTCCTCGGTCAGGGTCGCCAGGTCACCGCCGGATCCCTTGACCCACATCAGTTCCGTGGGCTGCCCGGTGACCGGGTCGAGCGCCGACCCCTTCGCCGACGTGTTGCCGCCGCCGAAGTTGGTGTGGCTGCGGTCCGCGGCCAGCCGGTGCGATCGGGCAAGCAGTTCTTCTACGCTCACGCGCCCCACCCCGCCGCCGACCCGCCTATCCGCTCGGCGCTCACCTTCTCGTAGTAGCCGGAGCGCTTGTACGCGCCCAGCGGATCGGGATCGAGCCCCATCTCGTCCCTCAGCTCGCGCAGCATCGGCCGCACGTCTGTGTTGTACGCGTCCATCAACACCTCGTTGGCGCCGAGCACATCTCCGGCCGCCTGCGCGGCGGCCAGGGCCGCGGTGTCGACGAGCAGCGCCTTGGCCGTCGCCTCCTGGACGTTCATCACCGACCGGATCACCGCCAGGATTTTGGGCTCGATGTTGTGGCACTGGTCGAGCATGTAGGCGATGCCCGAGTCCGGCCCGACCGCGTGGACCGACGCCAGCTCGTGCATGATGCGGAAGAGCTGGAACGGGTCGGCCGCGCCGACCATCAGATCGTCGTCGGCATAGAACCGCGAGTTGAAGTCGAACCCGCCCAACCGCTTGGCGCGCAACAGCATCATCACGATGAACTCGATGTTGGTGCCGGGGGCGTGGTGGCCGGTGTCGAGCACGACCATCGCCCGCTCGCCGAGCGCCTGGCAGTGCACGAGCGCCGTCCCCCAGTCCGGCACGTCGGTGGCGTAGAACGCCGGCTCGAAGAACTTGTACTCCAGCAGCATCCGCTGGTGCTCGCCGAGCCGGTCGTAGGTCTCGCTGAGCGCGATCGCCAGCCGCTCCTGCCTGTCGCGCAGGTTGTCCTGCCCGGGGTAGTTGGTGCCGTCGCTGAACCACAGCTTCAGGTCCCGGGAACCGGTCTGGTCCATGACGTCGATGCACTCGAGCAGGTGCGCGGTGGCCTTGCGCCGGATGCCCGGGTCGGGGTTGGTGACGCTGCCCAGCCGGTAGTCGTTGTCCTGGAACACGTTTGAGTTGATGGTACCAAGCTCGACACCGTGGTCGCGGGCGTACGCGGCCAGGCCGGCGTAGTCGTCGACCTGGTCCCACGGGATGTGCAGGGCGACGCTCGGCGCCACACCGGTGAACCGGTGCACCGTCGCCGCGTCCTCGATCTTCTCGTGCGGGGTGCGGGGGATGCCCTCCTGCGGGAAGACCTTGAACCTCGTCCCGGAGTTGCCGAAGGCCCACGACGGGGTCTCGATCCGCTGGCTTCGCAGCACTGACAGCACTTGTTCCCGGGTCATCGCGAACCTCCCAGCTGATCGTCCAAATTGAACACCTCGGTCAGCACACGCATAGCCCTGTCCGGCCTGCCCGAGTCGAAGAACTCCGCCATCTCAGCTTGCCAGCGGGCGTTGACCTCGGTGGACTCCATCCCGGCGAGCGCCGCGTCGAAGTCCTCCGTCATCAGGACCCCCACCAACAGGCCATCCTCGCGCAGAAAGAGCGAGTAATCATGCCACCCGGTGTCCCGCAAAGCCTTGAGCATCTCCGGCCACACCGCCTCGTGCCGTCGCTTGTACTCTTCCAGCCGCTCCGGTCGCACCTGGAGCGTGAAGCAAACCCGGCGCCTCACGTCACCACCGCCTCAAGCCGTATCGTGTTCCATGAAAGCGGAGGCAGGACGATGTCCTCCACCCCCAGCGCCTTTGGCCGCACCCGCTCCTGGTGCAGCAGCGTGTTCGCCGCGTGCCGGTCCTCGTCGGAAAGCGCGAGATGCTCCACCACCCGCATCTCGCCGAATCCTCTCAGGTCCAGCTCCAGCGGCATCGGCCGGCTCGTGTCCCGGTTCACCGCGAACACGGTGAGGCAACCATCCCCCAGCACCGCCGTCGTGTGCAGCAACGGCACGTCCCCGTACCGGGCCGTCTCGTGCGAGGGGCTTGTGACGACCGGCCGCAGCGCCGTGCCGCGCCCGAACCGTGACACCTGCGCGAACGGGTGGAAGGTGGTCTGCCGCCAGGCCGGCCCGCCCGGCTCGGTCATGATCGGGCCGATGACGTTGACCAGCTGGGCAAGGCAGGCCGCGCCCACCCGGTCGCACCGGCTGAGCAGCGCGATGAGCAGGCTGCCGACCACGACGGCGTCGGTCACGCTGTACACGTTCTCCAGCAACCGGGGCGCGACCGTCCACTCCGGAGCGTCGGGCCGGTTCAGATCGCGGTTCATGTACCAGACGTTCCACTCGTCGAAGGAGATCTCGATCCGCTTCGACTGCCTTTTCACCGCCCGGACGTGGTCAGCCGTGGCCACCACGGAGTCGATGAACCGCTCCATGTCCACCGCCGAGGCGAGGAAGCTGTCGACGTCCCCGTCGGCCTCCTCGTAGTAGGCGTGGCACGAGATGTAGTCGACCGCGTCGTACGCCTCCTGCAGCACGGTCCGCTCCCACGTCCCGAACGTCGGCATCGACGCGCCCGAGCTTCCGCACAGCACCAGCCGCACCCGAGGGTCGAGCATGCGCATGGCGCGGGCGGTCTGCCCGGCGAGCCGCCCGTACTCCTCGGCCGGCTTTGCGCCGATCTGCCACGAGCCGTCCATCTCGTTGCCCAGGCACCAAAGCTCTATCCCGAACGGATCGTCGGAACCGTGCTTGCGCCTGAGGTCGGAAAGCGCGGTCCCGCCGGGGAAGTTGGCGTACTCCAGCAGGTCCAGTGCTTCGGCGAGACCGCGCGTGCCAAGGTTCACCGCGAGCATCGGCTCCGCGTCCACCTTGGCCACGAAGCGCGCGAACTCGCCCAGCCCGAACCGGTTGGTCTCGATGGACTTCCACGCCGGTTCGGGGCGCCTGGGGCGGTCGGCGGCCGGGCCTACCCCGTCCTCCCACCGGTACCCGGAGACGAAGTTGCCGCCCGGATAGCGCACCAGCGTCACACCCAGCTCGCGCACCAGCTCCAGCACGTCGGCCCGCAGCCCGTCCTCGTCGGCGAGGGGGTGCTCCGGTTCGTACAGCCCCGTGTACACGCACCGGCCCAGATGCTCGACGAACGATCCGAACAGCCGCGGGTTCACCTCGCCCACCGTATACGCGGGGTCCAACGTCACCTTTGCCATGTCACCTCCTGAGAACGCGCGCCCACACCCACGGCCGCCAGCGCAAGCATGCCGCCGATCAGCAGCAGCGTCACCGGTACCAGCACCACGATCACCGCCGCCGCGATCACCGCCATCCCCAGCAGAAGGCTGCCACTCGCGTCCGCGATCAGGTCACGCCAGGCGAGACGCGCGACCGCGGACCATCTTTCGCCCGGCCGCCACCGGCTTGCCGCCCGTAGCCCGAGCACCGCGGCCCCCACGGCCACCGCCGCCAGCAGCATCCCGAGCGGAAAGCTGCCCGGCACCCCGGCCCGGATCGCCGCCGCGTCGAACACCAGCACGGCCACCAGAAGAGGTGGAACGAACATCCCGAGGGGTCCACTTTCGATGACCTGGCGCAGCCTTTCCCGGTACCCCCTAAAGGAAAAGGGAAACGAGCAAGCCGCTACGAAGCCGGGGTAGGCGGTGATGACACCGATCGCGCTGACCGCGATGAGCAGCCCGGCCAGCAGGCAGTCGGCGAACAGCGACAGTTTCGCGCTCATCCGTTGAGCCCCGTCGTCGCGACACCCTCCACCAGCAGTCGCTGGAAGGCGAAGAAGAACAGCGCGATGGGCAGCAGGGTCAGCACCGACATTGCCATCATCGCACCGTACGACGTCTCGCTCGTCTGGTCGATGAACAGTCGCAAAGCCAGCGGCAGGGTGTAGTTCCGCGGCGTGTTCAGGTAGATCAGCTGGCTGAGGAAGTCGTTCCACGACCAGATGAACGTGAAGATCGCGGTGGTCACCAGGGCCGGCCGGCTCAGCGGCAGCACCACGGAGGTGAATGTCCTGATCGGACCGGCGCCGTCGATGCGCGCCGCGTCACCGAGCTCGCGCGGCAGGCCGCGCATGAACTGGACGATGAGAAAGACGAAGAACGCGTCCGTGGCAAGGAGTTTGGGCAACACCAGGGGCCAGAACGTGTCGACGAGGTCAAGCCGCTGGAAGATCGTGTACTGCGGGATCAGCAGCACGTGCACGGGCAGCATGATCGTGGCGATCATGAAGGCGAACAGCGGGCCGCGCAGGCGGAACCGCATCCACGCGAACGCATAGGCAGCAAGCGCGCACGAGATCACATTGCCGATGACCGAGCCCACCGACACGACCACCGAGTTGGACAGGAAGGTCCAGAAACTCACCCCGGCCGTGCCGCGGAACACCTCCGCGTAGTTGCCGAGCAGGAAGCGCTCGGGCAGCAGGCTCAGGCTCGCGATGATCTCGTGGGCGGGCTTGAACGAGGCGAGCAGCATCCACGCCACCGGGTACAGGAGTGCGGCGAGCAGGACAGCGCAAAGCGCGTGCCACAGAAGCCTTTTGCCTCTCACCTTTCCTCCCCGGCGTAGAAGACCCACCGGCGCGAGGTGCCGAACAGCAAAGCGGTGATGAGCGCGACGACGAGCACCAGCACCCACGCCATCGCCGATGCGTAGCCCATGCGGAACTCCGTGAATCCCTTCTGGTACAGGTAAAGCGTGTAGAACAGGGTCGAGTCGACCGGCCCGCCGCGCCCACCGCTGATCACGAACGCGCCGGTGAAAGCCTGGAAGGCGTGGATCGTCTCCAGCACCAGGTTGAAGAAGATGACCGGCGAGAGCATCGGCAGGGTCACGGAACGGAACGTGCGCCACGGCCCCGCACCGTCCACACTGGACGCGTCGTAGAGCTCCTTCGGTACCTGCTGAAGCCCGGCAAGGAAAATCACCATCGGCGCGCCGAACTGCCACACCGCCAGCGCGACCAGCACCAGGATGGAGGTGTCGGGGTTGACCGCCCACTTGTCGAAGATGACCCGCCACGCCAGCGCCACCGCCACGCTCGCGCCCAGCAGCGAGGGCGCGTAGAAGGCGGAGCGGTAGAAGCCCTGCGCCTTGCTCGCCCGGTTCAGCAGCACCGCCACCGCCAGCGCCGCGGCCAGCTTGAGCGGCGTGGAGATGAGCACGTACTTGACCGTCACCCAGACCGAGGTGAAGAAGCGCTCGTCATCGGTGAACAGGTCGCGGTAGTTGCCCAGCCCGATCCAGTTGGGCGTGCTGAACAGGTCGTAATCGGTGAACGAGAGGTAGAGCGAGGCCGCCATGGGGCCCAGGGTCAAAAGCAAGACCCCGAGCACCCATGGCGAGAGGAAGAGGTAGGCCCATCCGGGACGCTCTTTCAACTGGTGATCGCCTTCTGCGCATCGGCCATGAACTTCTCCGCGGCTTGCTGGATGCTCGACCGCTGGAAGATGACATCGTCGTAGATACGCTGGAAGCTCGCCTTTGCCGTGCCCGCGCCCTTCGGCGGGGGCGGCGGCGCCGGCTCGAGCTTCGGCCCGACCGTCTGCTCGTACTGGAAGGCGACGAGTGGCGGCCCGGTCAGCGCCGCGCCGACCGTGTCACGGACCTTGGCGTTGGCCGGCAGCCCGCGCGACATGCCCAGGATCTTGCCCGCCTCAGCGTCGTTGATCAGGAAGTTGATCAGCTTCGCCGCCTCCGGCTTCTTCTCCGAGCGCTGCGAGATGCTGAACATCATGGCGGGCTTGGCATACTGCCCAAGTTTGCCGGTGTCGCTCGGGAACGGGCTGAGCTTGAACTCCCGCCCCGCGATCTCCCAGCTCTTGGCGGTGAAGCCGCTGTCGTAGCCGAAACCACCCGACGCAAGCTTCTGCGTCACCGGGTTGTTGGCGTCCGATCCGTCCATCTTGGTGGTCATCTCCGCCGGGGTGACGGCGCCGCTGCGCCGCATCGCGTCGGTCATCTCCCACCACTTGGCCACATCGGCCGCGGTGTAGGCGATTTTGCCCTCGTTGTACAGGTTCTTGCCCTGCTGGCGCAGCCAGACCTCGAACCAGTCCTCGATACCACCGAAGTCCCCGAGGCCCTTGACCTTGCCCTGGGTGGAGTCGCTGACCTTCTGGGCCGAGGCCTTCAGGTCATTCCAGGTCCAGCCATCCTTTGGGGGTACCGCTTGCGACTGCTCCCATTGCTTGAAGTCATAGGAGAAGACCTGGGTGTTCTGGGTCGGGGGGATTCCGTAAAGTTTGCCGTTGACGCTGCCGCCCGACAGCAGCTGTTGCGTGACGCCTGAGGTGTCCAGTTTGGCCGGTCCGTTGTCAAGCTGGGCCAGCACGTTGCGGTCGGCGTACTCGCGTACGTAGCGGTAGTCCATCTGCAGCACGTCGGGCGCGCCACCACCGGCGATCTGCGTCGCCAGCTTCTGGAAATAGGCGTTGAACTCCGCGAACGATGTCTCCACCTTGATGTTGGGGTTCTTCTGCTCGAACAGGTCGATCGCCTTCTCGGTGATCTCGGCCCGGTCGGCGTTGCCCCACCAGTCGAAGCGGATGGTTACCTGCTTGTTCTCGGTAGGCGTGTTTTCGTCACCGGACCCGCAGGCCACGGTGGTGATACCGAGCAGTGCGGCTATTGCCGCGGAGGCTAATGCCCGATGCATAACAATGTCCTCCAAGCATTTACTGGCTGGAGCGCTCCCACGTGGATCTTCCGATTGAAACGATTTGAACGGGTCGTTTGGACAGCGAAGCTATGCCGTCCCAATGATCATGTCAAGATGATCGGTGCAACAGTTGGGAAATCTTGTCGTTACGGATTGTGCGCGTCCCGCCAGCGTGCGATGATGCCCATCGATTGAAGCGGTTCCCACGGCGGATGTCATTGAAACGTTCTTGCACCCTCTTAGGAGGCGTAGAACGATGACCGCTCCCCTTTCCATGCTGCTCAGCGTGTCGATGATGGTAACCCCTGCGGTGACAGCCGTCGATACCCCCGTGTTGGTGACGAGCGTCGACACCCGCTCCGGCGGGACCGGCGCCCGGCTCCTGCTCGGCGACGTCACCGGCGACGGCCGCCTCGACCTTGTCACCATGCAGCCCACCTGGTCCGCCGACGACCGGTTCATCGGCCGTCAGGTCCAGGCCCTCACGGCCTACGACTTCGGGACCGGACAGCAGCTCTGGCAGATCGGCACCCCCGACCCGCGCGTCACCAACAACGGCACCGACATCCCCGCCGAGATCTACGACATCGACGCGGACGGCGACAACGACGTCATCGCCGTCATGGACAGCCGGCTGCGCATCTTCGAGGGCAGCACCGGGCAGCTCACCCGGGACTACCCGCTGCCGCACCCCGAGGCCCACGACACCATCGTCATCGGCAACTTCCGCGGCACCGAACGCGCGCAGGACATCATGCTCAAGGACCGGTACAACCAGGTCTGGGTGCTGCGAGGGGAGGACGGCGGTCCACTGTGGACACATGTCGGCAACCCGGGGCACCGGCCCTACCCGCACGACTTCAACGACGACGGGCGGCAGGAACTGCTTGCGGGGTACGACTTCCTGACCCCGGACGGGCAGAAGCTGTGGACCGCCGACATGGCCGACCACGCCGACTCCATCGCCGTCGGTGACATCGACGGCGACGGCGCCGAGGACATCATCTTCGGTGGTGCCGGGCTCGGCGGCGACAGCACCAACGCGTACCGCTCCGACGGCACCCTGCTGTGGCGCAACCTCGACGCGGTCGAGGCGCAGCAGGTCGGCCTCGGCGACTTCCGCCCCGACCTGCCCGGCTTGGAGGTGACCGGGCTGGACCGGGTCAACCGGACCCCGACCGAAGGCAAGGACTCCATCTATCTCGTGTCGGCGACGGGCCAGACGCTGTGGAAGGAGACCCGGGACACGCTCGGCTGCTGGGGCAGCGTGCTTGAGCCCCTGCACAACTGGGACGGCACGTACAGCGACATGCTGCTGGCGTGGAACCGCGGCTGCGGCTCGGTCGCGGGCATCTGGGACGGGTACGGCAACCGCGTCGCCACCTTCCCGGTCGACGGGCGCATGGTGCGCGGCGACATCTGCGGCGACGACCGCACCGAGGTCGTCGACTATGTGATGGGCGACCGGGCGTACGTCTTCGCCAGCGCCGCGTGCGACCTGAACGCCAAGGTGACCGGGCGCCCGCTGCCACAGGCGAAGAAGCTGTACAACTACACGCGCTACACCGCCGAGGAGATCCCGCTGGAGCTGTCGCGAGCCCGGAACGCAAGCGCCTCAAGCACTCTGCCGGGCCACTCGGCTCACGCGGCGGTGGACGGCAACCCGGACACCAAGTGGATGTCCTCGCCGTTCGACCGGTCGCCGACGTGGCGCGTCGACCTGGGCCGGGTGCGCGAGCTGACCGGCATCGTCGTCGACTTCGGCCACCGGCCGCGCGGCCTGTCGTATCGCGTCGAGGCATCGGTCGACGGCAGGTCCTGGGCGAGCGTGGTGTCGCGTGAGACCGCGGCCAAGTCGCAGCGCACCGAGTTCACCGGGCTTGGCCGCTATGTGCGGATCGCCTTCGACGGCCGGCACCACGGGGTGGTCTCGCTGGCCGGTGTGCAGGTTCTGGGTACCCGATAATTTGAGATACTCGTCGATGTGAAACTCAGGACGGCGCTCGCGCTGACGCTCACCGCGGGCGCCGTCCTCGTTGTCGCGGCGACGATCGCCGTGCACGCGGGCGGGTATTTCCACCTCCGCCCGCTCGCCCGGCCGTTCAATTCTCTCGTGCTGGCCCCGGTGGCGTGCTTCATGATTGACCGGCCCGGCGGCGAGGGGCCGAAGTGGTACCTCGACCGCGCCGAGTTCATATCCGACCACGGCATACTGGTGTTTGCCAAGGACGGGCAGGCATACCTTGTCACCTTCGATCCCGCAACGCTCGCCGTCGACAACACCGTCGACAGGGTGCCCTACGGGTCGAGCCGTTCGAACTGCATATGACATTGCGGCTGCTGAACCTCTCGGCATAGGGTCCTGACCTTATGGGGAGGATGATCGAGGCGTTCGTGCCGGCACGCCTGGGCGCAAGCTACCGCTGGCTGCTTGCGTCATCGTTGACGACGAACCTCGGCGACGGGCTGGTGATGGCCGCCGGGCCGTTGCTGGTGGCCTCCCTCACCGACGACGCCTTTCTGGTCGCGCTCGCCGCGACGCTGCGCTGGGCGCCCCCGATGGTTTTCGGCCTGTACGCCGGGGTCCTCTCCGACCGCCTCAACCGCCGGATGATCCTCATCGTGGCGAACATCGTCCGCATCCTGGTACTGGCCGCCCTCGTGACGACGATGGTCACCGGGCACGTCACCGCCGCCGTGGCACTGGTCGCGCTGGGCCTGCTGTCCACCGCGGAGGTGTTCGCGGACAACACCTCGGCGACACTCGCGCCGATGCTGGTACACCGCAACGATTTGGTGGTGGCCAACGCCCGCCTGCAAACCGGGTCCATCACGCTCAACCAGCTTGCCGGGCCGACGGTCGGGGCGGCGCTGTTCGCGGCGGGCGCGGCTTGGCCGTTCGCGAGCCAGGCGGTCCTCATCGTTGCCGGCGTATTGCTGGTGGTCCCGCTGGCCCTACCCGGTCGCGACGCGGCCACGGCGACCCGCAGCATCGGCCGGGACATCGCGGAAGCCTTCCGGTGGACCATCCATCACGCGGCGGTACGGACCCTCGCCCTCACCATCCTTATCTTCAACGTCACGTTCGGTGCCGCGTGGGCGGTGCTCGTGCTTTACGCGCAGCAACGGCTCGGGCTGGGCCCCGTCGGTTTCGGCCTGTTCACCATGGCGGGGGCCGTCGGCGGGCTTGTCGGCACGGCGCTCTACGGCGCGATCACGCGGCGCGTGAGCCTCGGCAACGTCATGCGCATCGGGCTCATCATCGAAACCCTCACCCACCTCGGCTTCGCCCTGACCACCTCGCCCTGGGTCGCCTCGGCCATCCACTTCATCTTCGGAGCGCACGCCTTCATCTGGGGCACAACGTCTATCACCGTCCGCCAGCGGGCCGTGCCCACCCACCTTCAGGGCCGGGTCACCAGCCTGAACACCATCTCCGTCTTCGGCGGTCTGGTGGTCGGCAGCGCGATCGGCGGCGCCCTCGCGACCCGCTACGGCGTGACCGCACCGTTCTGGTTCGGCTTCGTCGGTTCCGCCATTTTCGTCGCGCTGCTGTGGCGGCAGATGACCCGTATCGCCCACGACGAAAAGGAAATTCAACACCTCGAACCCGCAGGAGTGACCGATGGCGATCGGAAGTGAGCAGCGCAGAGCCGAGCGCAGGCCGCGGATCGAGGCTGCCTTCCGCTCCCCCGAGGTGGACGCGGCGCTGGATCTGCTGCACCTTGGGGACATGGCGTGGCACGACTGTTACGGCCCTAAGCGCTTGAGCAGATCTCTTGCACGTAACGTGTTGGCAGCCTCGCTCATCGCCCGGCTCCCATTCAGGGGGATGCCGCGTGCTGTGGTCTCAAAATCGTCGCGAAAATCGGGCCAGCTCAGGCACCCGACCGGCGCTGTGAGGTGCAGGAAATTGTGCGACGATTTTGAGACCACAGGCAAGATGCCGGCTCCCCGCGCCACCCCTG
>DASUXL010000226.1:0-16620 GCA_036377915.1 Candidatus Limnocylindrales bacterium | reverse complement strand
CACCGTCGTGTTCGGATACACCGACGGGGCGTTGTCGCGGATGTAGCGCAGGAAGCTGGCGTTGTACGAGCCGAAGACGAGTTTGCCCTCGCTGAAGCGGGCACTCGGGTCGGTGTCGTCGGTGGCAAGGGAGTCCTTCGGCATCGCGCCGGCCTGGTAGAGCTCCTTGTACTTGGCCAGCCACTTCTGGACCTTGGCGTCGTCGGCGAACACGAACTTCTTGTTGTCGTCGCTGATCACCTTGGCGCCCATGGCGAGCCACTCCTGCGTCACCCGGAAACGCGGGTTGGCAAGGAATGCGGTGTAGTTGCCACCCGATTTCGCCGCGACCTGCCCCGCCATGTCGAGCATCTCCATGACGGTCTTCGGCGGCTTGTTCGGGTCAAGGCCCGCCTTGGTCATCAGATCGGTGTTGTAGGTCAGCACCGCCGGCGACCAGTACCACGGCAGCGCCGTGTGTCCCTCGACCCCCGACAGCGTGATCGAGTTCCAGATGCTGGGTACGAACTGCCCGCCGGCATCCGGAGCCTTGGTGTCGAAGTTGAGCAGGAACTTGGCGCGGGCCAGAGCGTTGACCGTGGTGATGTTGAGGTTGACCACGTCCGGGAGCTGGCACGCATTGGCTTGGGCGACAAGCTTTTCGGTGAAGTCAGCGGCGCCCGGGTTGTCGATCCAGTTGATCTTAGTGCCGGGGTGCTTGGCTTGGAAGGCGTCGATGACCGGCTGGAAGTAGTCGGCGAAGTCCTTCTTTAGGTTGGTGGTCTGGAAGGTGATCTCGCCCTTGATCTCGCCGGTCAGCTTGCCCGGCCCGACGATGCCGGCGTCGACCTGGCAGTTGCCAACGGCCACCTTGCCCTCGGCGGCCGGGGCGCCGCCCAGGCCGCAGGCGCTGGCCAACATCAGGCTGGCGCCCGCTAGGCCGATCCCTATTGATCTTCTGCGCACCGTACTAACCTTTCGCTGGAGTGGCTCACCGGGCGCTTGGCGGCGACGTCTGGACAGGGCGTGCCTTCGTCCGGTGAGGTCTGCTGGTTAATCCGTGCGGCGGCGCCAACCGCCGCACGCCCTATCAGCAATTCAATAGGGAGGCTACCTACTGATTAACGGGCGCGTCAACGGACGGGCGTTGCGCTTCGATAAAGCCGTACCACTGCACGTCCATCGGACGGTCGCAACTGACCCGCCGCACCGGCACCGCCCCGACCGAAAGCTGCGTCCACACACCGCTCGGCGGGGTGTCGACCCGCCCAAGCGGTACCGCACCATCCGGTCCGAAACCGGTGAAGACCGTGCCCACCAACGCATCCAGCGCCGCATGGTCGGCCGCCGTCCACTTGCCGGAGTTTCCGGCGGCGGATCCGGTCAGCCGCCTGATCGGACGGAACCGGATGCGCGTCAGGGTCGCATCGGGCGGCAGCGTCGTGAACTGCCCGGTGCCCAGCAGGCGGTCCGGGCCGCGATCGCGCGCGGTCGCGTCGACCGCGTCGAAGAACGCGTCGGCGTCGCGCCGCCGGGCCCCGCCCCAGCAGCGGTCAAGCATCGCCTGCAGCGGGCGGTGCGCGAACGCCAGGAAGTACTCGTCGGGCTGCTCCTCGGCCCAGTCCGACCACACGCACAGCTGGTAGCCGTCCATCCGCTCATCGGGATGCCAGGTCTCGTAAAGCCAGCGCGGGTCGGCCACGACGTAGTTGGTCGTGGGCCGGTTTCCCGGATAGGTGCGCGGCGTGACGTAATGCGTCGTGGCCGGGGAAGCCACCACGCGATAACCGGCGGCGGTGAACCAGCCCAGCTGTGACGGATCGTCGGGCCAGGCGGTCACGACCGTGTCCCGGTCCGGCCACAGCCGGAACTCGCCCTTGCTGGCGTGCTCCCACCAGTTCCAGATCTCGGCCCGGCGGCCTTGGGCGCGCACCACGGAGGCGAGGTCGTTGACCGTGTGCACCATCGCGTCGGTGGCGTTGTACGCCGGATCGAGCCCGGTGGCGTAGCCGGACAGCTCCGCGCAGCCGGCCATCTCCGACTCCGGCGGCCACTCGTCGGCGCCGAGGTGCACGGCGACCGGATCGAGCTCGGAACCGAAGGCCGACACCAGATCGCGCAACCATTGCCGGTTCGCCGCCTTGGTGATGTCGACAGTCCACGACGGCGTCGGCCCGCCGGTGAAGTATGAGCCGTCGTTGAGCGGCGCGCCGCCGCCGCCGTCCGCGAACCTCAGCGACGGCCGCTGCTCGATCATCGCGGTGGCGTGCGCCGGAAGGTCGATCTCGGGCACCAGTTCGACATGCCACTTTCTCGCGTACCCGATAAGGTCTCGAATCTCCGCGGAAGTGTAGGCGGGCTCGGTGGCCAGGCCGGAGAATCGCTCGTCGGAAAGGCGCACCCGGAAACCGTTCCACTCGGTCAGGTGCAGCTGCAGCCGGTTGCCGTGCCACCAAGCCAGATCGCGCACCAAGGCTCGCAGGGTCCGCGGCGACCAGAACCGCCGCCCCGCGTCGATCATCACGCCGCGGACCGCCATCGCCGGCTCGTCCGCGACCTCCAGCAGCGGCAGCGTCCGCCGATCCGGTGCGGCCACAAGGAGTTTGAGCACTTGCTGCAAGCCGTAGAAGGCGCCCGCCCGATCGCCGCCGGCAACCTCGATGCCATTGCTTTCGATTTTTATCCGGTACCGGCTAGGCCTGCACGGCTCGGCGACGCTGACCGTGATGAAGGCGTCGCCGGCCGCCTCGGCCAGCGGCAGGCCGGTCACGGCGCGCAGCTCCGCCGGCAGATCGGCGACCGCGTCGCGAGCCGTGCCGCGCAACGCGATTGTCGCGTCGGCGGGCACGGTCAGCTGCCCCGGCCGGCGGTGCTCGGTCCGCGGGCTTGGTACGAGTGTCACCGAGGCTCACCCCAGAACGCGGCTCGCGCGGCGGACAGCGCCGTGATGATCGCGCCGCGGACGACGGCGTCGTCGCCGAGCGTGCTCGGGCGGACCTCGACCGGCAGCGGGGCGATCTCGGCCAGCCGGTCGGCGACCGCGTTCGCCAGCGCCTCACCGCCCGCCCGCCCGACCGTCCCGGCCAGCACCACCAGCCCGGGATCGATCACCGCGCAGATCGAGGCAACGCCCATCGCCACCGCCTCGCCGACCTCGGCCAGAAAGTCGTTGTCCCCCAACCCTTTCGCGACAGCCTCGGCAGGTGTCGGCGCGGTCAGCCCGTGCCGGGCCGCGATCCGCAGGACCGCCTCACCGCCGGCGAGAGCCTGGAAGAAGTGTTCCCGCAACGGTTCACCCGGCCGCACGCGGCCCACCGCCGCGCCCGGCACCGGCATGAGCCCGATCTCCCCGGCTCCACCGGACGCGCCGCGACGCAGCCGGCCCTCCAGGATGACCGCCGCACCCAGACCGCGGCCCAGCGACAGCAGCACGAAGTCGGCCCGCCCGGCCGCCACCCCTTCCGCCCGCTCGGCGACCCCGGCCAGGTTCACCTCGTTCTCCAGCGTCACCGGCCGGCGTACCCGCTCGCGCAGCGACGACAGCAGGTTCGCTCGCCAGCCCGGCAGATCCCAGCTGAAGCCCATGTCCCCGGTCGCCGGATCCACCGTGCCCGGGGTGCCCACCACGACCGAGTGCAGCCGGTCGACCGGAACCACGGCGTGCCCCGCGGCCGCCTGCACCGCGGCGAAGACGATGTCCGCCGGTTCGCGCCGGGCGTCGAGCGGCAGCGTCACCGAGCCCAGCACCGATCCGGTGATGTCGGCGACGGCCGCGCCGACCTGGCCGTCGCGCACCTCCACCCCTCCCACATACGCGGCGTCGGCGACCACCCCGTACGCCAATGCGTTGGGACCACGGCGTGCCTCGCCCCGCTCGCCGATGACCCGGATCAGCCCGGCCGCGGACAGCCGGTCCACCAGCTGGGCGACGGTCGGATGGGCGAGCCCGGTCAGCTCACGCAGCTGCGGGCGGGTCAACGGCCCCTGTTCAAGCAGAAGGTCTAGCGCGACCCGGTCGTTGATCAGCCGGGCCATCTGCGGTGTTCCACGCATCGTCACGTGCGCTATCGTACAGGAACCCTACCTGATAAATCACGAGCCCAAACCGAGGTCCTATGAACCCCACCGCACAGCAGCTCGCCTGGCAGGAGGCCGGCTTCGGGCTGTTCCTGCACTTCGGCCCGAACACCTTCCACGGCCTGGAGTGGAGCGACGGTACCCTCGACCCCGCCACCTTCGACCCCACCGGCCTCGACGCGCGCCAGTGGGTGAGGGTGGCCATGGATGCCGGGGCGGGCTATGTCGTGCTCACGGCGAAACACCACGACGGGTTCTGCCTGTGGCAGACGGACACCACCGGCTACTCGGTGGCCTCCTCGCCCTGGCGCGACGGCCGCGGGGACGTGGTCGGCGAGCTCGCCGACGCTTGCCGCGAAGCCGGGCTGCCCCTTGGTCTCTACCTGTCGCCGTGGGACCGCAACGCCGCCTGCTACCCCGATCCCGAGGCGTATGACGCGTTTTACCTCGCCCAGCTGACCGAGCTGTGCACCCGCTACGGGCCGCTTTTCGAGCTGTGGTTCGACGGCGCCGGCTCCGAGGGGCGCACCTACGACTGGCCCGCCATCATGCGCGTCGTCCGCCGGCACCAACCCGATGCCATGGTGTTCAACATGGGCGAGCCGACGATCCGCTGGGTCGGCAACGAGGACGGCCTTGCATCGGATCCCGTCAGGTACGCCGTCGATCGCACCGGCAAGTCCATCTACACCGGCGAGGTCGACCGGCTCGCCTCAACCGCTTATCTGCCACCGGAATGCGACGTCGCCATCCGGGCACACTGGTTCTGGCACCCCGACGACGGGGACACCCTCAAGAGCCGCGAGCACCTGCTGGCCATCTGGTACCGCTCGGTCGGCCTCGGCGCCGGTCTGCTGCTCAACGTCGCCCCCGACCGGAACGGCCGCCTCGACGAACGCGACACCGCCCGCCTGCTCGAGGTCACCGGCGAGCTGCGCCGCCGCTTCGCCCTCCCGATCGCCACGCGGTTGAGCGCAACGGGCGACACCGTCACCGTCGCCTTCGACGGGCCGGTCACCATCGACCACCTCGAACTGCGCGAAAACCTTGGCAACGGCCAGAAAGTCGACGGATACGCCGTCCACGCCGACGGCACGGTCATCGCCGAAGGCCACACCATCGGCGTTCGCCGCTGGCACGCCTTCCCCGCCGTCACCGTCTCCACACTGGCGATCGTGCTCAACAACGGCGGACAGCTGGCGGCGGTCACGGGGTTCCACACGGGACACGAGCGCGCGCCCGAGCTGGAACCGCAGCCCGCCTTCGACCAGACCCGGGTGCGGTGAACCCCCTGCAGGCCAATGCCTGCAGGGGGTCCCTAGATGGCTTAACTCCTTGCCGGGGTTACCCGGATGAGCGCGGCCTTGCTGCCCGGGATCACCAGGAGGATCTCGACGCTGACGCCATAGCTGACGCCCGCGTCGCCCGGATTACCCGTTCCCAGCACCGTGAAGCCGAGGTCCAGGCCGTACAGGTCCGGTCTCGGGGTGCCGTCCGGGTTCACCACCCGGGTCGTGTACGGAGCGTGTCCCCTTGATGGGATCACGACCGAGGCATCGACATCGCGGGCGAACAGGGAGCTTCCTCGTACCTCGATGCCCGGGAACCATCCCTGGGCGTCGGTGAACTTGGAGATTCCCGGCTGCGAGCCGAAGTCGGTGCAGTACTCGCTGAAGGGCTCACCGGCCGCCTCAAGGCACTCCCGGAACGGATAGGTGGACCGTTTCGAGAACGCCGCATTGGACGACTGCGGCCTGCTTGGCAGGTTCTTCAGCGCCGTCGGGTCCTTCGCCGCCGCTTCGCCGGCACGGCGGAACGGGTCGAAGTGCGAGTCGACGATGAGCAGGCCGCCCTTTGACCCGTAGCTGGGCAGGGCGGTGGAGTTGGCGGTGACATGGTTGACGTTGCCGTAGGTGGTGTCGCGGTACCAGACCAGCATGCCCGGCGCGTTGTACGGAACCCGCTCGACCTTCCACGCGTCGCGCGAGTAGGTCGTGTCGTAGGCATACTTGAGGCCCTGGTCGAACCCGTCGTGGTTACGCCACTCGGCCAGGTAGTACTGCGCCTTGATCTGGGTGCCGGTGTCGATGACCCAGCCAGCACCCGAGGTGTCGGTCCAGGTGCCACCGGTTGCGGTCCATCCGTTGGTACCGCTTTCGACGTCATCGCTCCAGACAGTCGCGCCGCTGTTGGTCAGCGCGAAGTCGTCGGCGAACCAGCCACGCTCCAGGAAGCCGGCGTCCGTGGCCTGGCGCAGCCGCAGCTGGATTGTCGTACCCGCATACGGTGTCAGGTTCACGTAGTCGTGGCGGAAGCCGTGAGAGTCGCCGGTGAGGCCGTACTTCTTGTTGCCGTAGTCGGCCATGCGGCCGTTGGGGTCGGGGTAGTCGTCGTCGGTGGAGACCAGAGCCCCCGTCTCGTCGAAGACCTTCAGCTCCGACCAGGTGGTCCCGCCGTTCGTGGACACCTCGACGAAGCCGAAGTCCCAGTCCGCCTCGATGATGTAGTTGTTCCACATCCAGAAGCGCAAATCGGTTCCGGCCGGAACCTGGACCTCCCGTGTGATCTTTACGTCGGCCCAGTCCTGATCCGCACTCGAGTACCACATGTTGGCGCCGCTGTGCGGGTCGGCCAGCGTGATTGTCTTGTCCGGCAGGTCAATCTTGATGCCGTCGGCTGTCCCCCTCGGGGTGCGAGAGGTTTGGCCGAGCAACTGATAGTTGGTGCGGGAGTTGGGGGCGACGATGACCGGGTCGGCCCAGCCCTGTACCCACTTGTCCCAGAGGCCCATGTGCGTGGGGATGGATTGGAAGATGGGGCCGGTGTGCGAGCCCGACGCCATCAGGTCCCAGAAGTCCACATCGGAGTCTGCCGCGCCCGAGGTGTCGTAGAGGTCGGGCAGACCCAGGTCGTGCCCGTACTCGTGAGCGAAGACGCCGACGCCCGAGTCCTCGGGCTGGACGATGTAGTTGGAGACCTTCAGGCCACCGGTGCCCGGGATCTCGTAGCCTCCGGCGACAGCCGAGGAGTGTGCCCAGATCGCGTAGGTGCCTTGAGCGCCACCGCCACCGGACTTGTCCTCACCGGCGTGCACCAGCACGAGGTGGTCGATGACGCCGTCCGGCTCGAACAGGTTGCCGTCCCCGTCGCGGTCACCCTGGTCCTCAATGTCGTAGTTGCGCCAAGGGAAGCTGGGGTTGGCGGCGGCAAGCGTGTTGACCGCGTCGATCCCGAGCCTGCCGGCGCCGATCGGGTTGTCCGGGTGGCCCTGCATCGCCTGGACCGCCGGGGCGACCCAGCCTCCGTTGCCGTCCGGCACGCAACGTGTCGCGCCGTACCAGGCCTCGGAGTGCGGAACCTTCACCCACGGAGTGGCCTGACCGTCCACCGTGTACTTGTTCTTGGACATCTCCGTGTACATGTTCTTCATGGTGTACCCGGCCAGGCTGATGCCCGCCCTGCCGTCCGGACCGGTCAGGTCGGTGCGCACGCGCTGCGTGACGCCCTGCTCGGTATAGAGCAACTTGTTGTAGAAATCGGGCGAGAAATCCGGTACCCACATTGAGTTGTTGTCCTTGTGGGCCAGCGTCGCCGGATTGGGGATCTGGTTGTGCAACGGTCCATTCTGGACGTTCCCCGGTGCGCAGGTGCGATCCTCGAACACGGTCGCCGGCACCTGCACGCCCGTGAAGTCGTCGTTGGCCTGGTTGTTGAACTCCACCAGGATTGTCAGCAACTGGGCGACCTGGGTGTTCTTGGCCTTCTTATACCAGCTCGGGTTGCGACCCGACTTCATGGCCTTCGCCTCGTGCTCGGCGAGCAGCTTCGCGACCAGCGGGCTGCCCTTGCCGAACTTGCGGTCATAAGCCTTGGCACGGTTGATGTTTTGGGCGCGCTGCGCGCCCGCACCGGACAACAGCTCCTGGCCGACGAAGTCGGCCTGGACGGCGGGTTCGGCGTAGTTGATGTAATATTCCCAAGCGCCGATGGTTGCTCGAGGTCCTGCGGCACTTGCGGATCCGGTGGCGGACAGCCCGGTGACGGTCAGCGCCAACACTGAAAAGACGGCTAGAGCCCGTCTGGCCCGTAAGAGGGGGTGTTTCATACCACGCTCCTTTGTGAAGAGTCAAGGGGGCCATTGTTGGCAACGCTTTCAGATCTAGGACGCGCTGTCTATAGACGAAAACACCTATAGAGATACCGCTTTCGCATCTTGTGACCATGCCGAGCAGCAGCTGCCGGGCCTGGGTCCACTAGCCGCCAGGCTCAGGCAAGCAACCCGGCGAGTATGCGGCGCAACGCTTCCGGCAGCGGGTCATCGGCCGCGGGTTCGGGCTTGAGCGCGGCGAGGTGCGGATGATTGCCCTGTGCCGCCACATGCGCGACGTAACGGGCACTTCGGAGCGCGTCCATCGGCGAGGCTTCGGCTTTGGCGGACGCGGCGACCACCGCGTTGAGCATGGCCAGGGCGACCAGCTTGTCACTGTCGGCCGCCGGATGGCCGGCGAGCACGGCAAGGAAGTGCTCGGTGACATCAATGCCGTGCGGGCCGACCACCGCCCGGGTGAGGGTCAGTTCGGCGAGCCAGGGGTGCCGGCGGAAGATCTCACGGCCCTGCAGGCCGACCCGCACCAGGTCGGAGAGCCAGTCCCCGGACGGCTCGGCGAACTCGTACTCGCCGTGGACCTGGTCGGCCATCAGGTCGAGCAGGTCGTCATGGTTGTCGACATAGCGGTACAGCGAGCCGGCTCCGGTACCCAACTCGGCGGCCACGTTGCGCATGGAGACACCGCTGAGCCCGTCGCGGTCGGCGATCCTTACAGCCGCCTCGGTGATCTCGGCGCGCGTGCGGCTCGCCGGACGCCCGGCCCCCGACTTGGGCGGCCTCATCCAGATGAGCTCCGTGTCCATGGCAACATCCTTACCAAACACCTTCGCGAACAGTGTACGCTAAGTCTCGTGAGAGTCCTGATCCTCAGCCCCGGCACCCGCGGCGACGTCGCACCCGCGGCCGGTCTTGGCGCGGCGTTCGTCGCCGACGGCCACGAGGTCACCATCGTGGCCAACGCCGAGTACGAGCCGATCGTGACCGCCGCCGGCTGCGCGCTGGGCCCCATCACCGCGTCACTCGGCCCGCCGCCCGGTGCCCCGCAAGGGATCCGCGCCCACCTTGCCGCGCTGCGGATCTACATGGACAACGCCGCCGCCGCGGCCCTTGCCGCCGCGCCCGGCGCGCAAGCCGTGCTGACAAACGCGGTTTCCCCATATGGCCACGACATCGCCGAGGGCTTGGGCATCCCGTCCGTCGAGGCACTGCTCCAGCCCGCGCATCCCAGCGCCGATTACCCACCCATGGTCGCCAGCGGCCGCGACCTGGGCCGGGTCGGCAACCTGCTCGCCGGGCGGTTCATGCGATGGGCTCCGACTCCGTACGACCCGGCCTGCGCCCGGATACGCTCCGAGCTCGGCCTGCCTCCCGAGTCCCGGCGGGCGGCGCAGCGCCGGCGCCGTGCCCAGGGAATGCCCGTGCACCACGGCATCAGCCCCGCCGTGCTGCCCCGCCCCACGGACTGGCCGGCCAACCTCACCCTTGACGGTTTCTGGTGGCCACCCGACGACGACGGCTGGAAGCCGGAGCCGGAGTTGAGCGAGTTCCTCGACGCCGGCCCCGCGCCCGTCGTCATCACCCTCGGCAGCATCGCCCAAAGCCCGGCCACCGTGCGAGCGCTAAGCGAAGCGCTGCAAGCTAATCGGGTGCGCGCCATGCTGCAGGGCGCGGAGTTGCGCGAGATCGCCGAGCGGCTCGACACCCCCGACGTCATCCACGTCGGTGACGTGCCCCACAGCTGGCTGCTGCCCCGCGCCGCCGCGGTCGTGCACCAGGCGGGAGCCGGGATAACCTCGGCCGCGCTCCGGGCCGGGATCCCCTCGGTCCCCCTGCCGACGCACACCGACCAGCCGTTCTGGGCGCGGCGCCTTGCCGCCCTCGGCGCGGCCACCGATCCCATTCCCATCAAGAAGGTCGACGGTCCCCTTCTCGCCGCCGCGATCGACCAAGCCCGGTCGAGCCAGCGGCTCCGCGATGGCGCACGCGCAGTCGCGGACGCGATGAAGGACGACAACGGCACGCTGCCCCTGCGCGAATGGCTGCATTAGACATTTGTCAGATCAGATCGCTACGGCGCTCGATCATCAGCACGTCCCGCCACCCGTCGAGGGGATGGCGGCCCACCTTCTCCCGCGTTCCGACGATCCGGAACCCGGCCTTGGTGTGCAGGCGGACGCTGGCGGTGTTGGCCGGGAAGATGCCGGACTGGATGGTCCAGATCCCGGCCGCCTCGGTCGACGCGAACAGCGCCCGCAGCAGCGCCGAGCCGGCACCCCGGCCACGGGCGGACGGGCACACATACACCGAGTGTTCGACCACGCCCGCGTAGACCGGCCGGGCCGACACCGCCGACACCGCGACCCAGCCGACCACCGACCCGCCGGCCTCGGCCACCAGGCGGTGATCGGCCAGCTTGCCGCGGTCGAACGCCGCCCAGCCGGGTGCGACGGTCTCGAAGCTGGCCAGGCCGCCGTCGAGCCCGGCCTGATAGATCGCGCGCACCGCCTCGGCGTCGGCCGGCGTCATCGCGCGCACGAGCAGATCCGCCATCGGCTCACCGTAGCGTGCCAGGACCAGGACGCGTGCTCAGCCCGCCGCCGCAGTGGAGAAGCCAAAGCCCACGCACGCCCCCGAAGGCAGCAGCGCAAGCAGCAACGCGGCGCTTATGGCGGCGAGGAAGCTCACCAGTCCCATGTGGACGGCGATGCCCGCGTGGAACAGCGGGCCCGCCACGAGAAGCACCCTTTTCGCCTGCGGCCCAAGGAGGATAGCGATCGCCAAGGCGAACTCCAGCACCATCGATCCCCACGTGATAGCCGTGACACCGTATGACGAACCGGTGACGAATCCATCGCGGGCCGCAGCCATCCGGGCGCACCGAAGGTGGGATGCCTTGCCCAGTAGTACATTGCCGTGCCATCGGCCCACTCCGCCACGCCCAGTCCGGCGCGCAGCCGCCCGATCGCGACCGCCTGTTCGCCCGCGCCCAGGTGCCGCCGCGCGGCCAGGACATCGTCCTCAAACCGGAAAGCGTCGATCGCCTCGCACGGCGCCGTGAAGACATACGATTGTCCTTGCGTGACAAGCAAACCGGGCAGCCCACAATCGGCAAGCGCCTGCCTGACCCGCGCCACATGGCTGTGCAGCGTCTTGATCGCTGTCCGGGGCGGGTCCTCGCCCCACATGGCGTCAACCAGGCGGGCCTGCCCGAGCGGTCGGCCATTTCCCAAAGCCAGCAACGCTACTATGCGCTTGAGCAGATCTCTTGCACGTAACGTGTTGGCAGCCTCGCTCATCGCCGGGCTCCCATTCAGGGGGATGCCTGGTGTCTGTGGTCTCAAAATCGTCGCGAAAATCGGGCCAGCTCAGGCACTCGACCGGCGCTGTGAGGTGCGGGAAATTGCGCGACGATTTTGAGACGCACAGACACGATGCCGGCTCCCCGCGCCACCCCTGATTACGCGCACAACATCACGCGACCTGCTTTAGGCACTTCTGGCGTGCCCCGGACAGCAGCGCGAGACCGTGCGGCCCGCGCACCAGCACCGGCCCCAACACCCTGATCTCAGCCTGCAAGCTCGCCATCGCAGCCATCGTGGGCCCCCACGACAGGACGCGCAACGGCGATTCACCTATGCGACAGCCTGGCCACAAAGCGTCTGTTGCCGGCTCACAAGTCACGGCGCTGGAACGAGATCCCCGCGAGCCCGAGGATGAGGGCGACCCACAGGCCGGCCCAGGCGAGGTAGGCGCCGGTGAGCGGGGCCTCACTGACGAGCGGATGGCCGATGAGTTGTGGCGAGAGCAGGATCGGGTCCTGGAACGAGTGCATGGCGCCGCGCCACAGGCCATCGGTCGGCAGGATCATCCGCGAGACGGTGCCGATGCGGGCAACGCTTTCGTTGTCGAGGGCGTCGCCGACTCCGCCGACCACGCCCGCGACCCAGGTGGCGCCGAACAGGCCGACCGCGATGATGCCTGAGGCCATCGGCGAGATGGCGGTGGACAGCAGCAGGCCGAGGGTCAGCAGCGCCGTGGTCTGCGCGGCGAGCAGGGCAAGGCCGGTCACCGGCTGCGGCGGCCAGTAACCGGTGGTGGCGCGGACGATGAGGAGCTGGGCCAGTCCGGCGAGGATCACGAAGCCGCTGCCGAAGGTGACAAGGCCCAGCCACTTGCCCAGCAGCACCGCGAAGCGGCGGATCGGCCGGGCGAGCACGGCAAGCGCGATCCCCGACTCGATCTCGCCGGAAAGGGTGGGGCCGGCGAGGAATGCCGTGCCCAGCGCGGCGATCAGGCTCAGGCCGAACATCACCAGGTTGAGCACGATGGTGGAGGCCACCAGGGCTTCGCCGGTGGTGAGCCCGCCGAACTCAGCGTCGATCCGGGAGAACCCCCAGGCGCTGAGCGCCAGCAGAATAGTCGTAAGCACGGCAAGCGCACGCAGCACCCGGCGCCGTGCGACCTCCCTGAGGGTGAGGGCGGCGATGGTGAACACGGTCTGAACGATCATCGTTGCTCCTCGCTGGGATCTGTGCGCAGGATGTCCAGCAGCCGCTGCTCGAGGCTGATCCGGCCGGGCTCGACCGCGTGCACGCGCACCCCGAGGCGGACCAGATCGGCCACCAGGTCGGGCACGGTCGTGGTGTCCTGTTCGGACGGAAGCGCGACCGTGAACGAGTCGCCGCTGTGCGTGAGCTGGCCGGTTGCCTCCAGCCGTGCCAACGCTTCCGGGGTGACGCCGTCGAGCCGCAGCCGCATCTCGCGCTGGCCGAGCAGTTCCGCCAGGCTGCCGGACGCGGCGACTTTGCCCTTGTCGAGAATGACCACCCGGTCGCAGACCCGCTCGACCTCGCCGATGAGGTGCGAGTTGAGCAGGACGGCGACCTGGCGGGCCTTGAGCGCCAGCAACAGTTCCCGGACGTCGGCCCGGCCGATCGGGTCCAGCGCGCTCGTCGGCTCGTCCAGGATGACAAGCTCGGGGCGGGCCACCAGCGCGACGGCCAGCCCGAGGCGCTGCTGCATGCCTTTGGAGAAGCCGCCAACGCGATCGTCGGCGCGGTCGGCGAGGCCGACCACGGCAAGGCACTCGCGCCGCTCCTCGGCCGCAACCGCAACGCCCGCAAGCCGGACGTGCAGGGCCAGCACCTCGGCGGCGGTCAGCCACGGCTGGTACCGGAAAAGCTCCGGCAGATAGCCGACCCTTGCCCGGGCACGCGGTTCCCCGGCCGGCCGCCCGAGCAACAGCACCTCCCCCGCGTCGGGCCGGACCAGTCCGAGCAGCATCTTGATCGCCGTGGTCTTGCCGGCCCCGTTCGGCCCGAGCAGGCCCACCACCTCGCCGCGGCCGACGCCGAAGGACACGTCGTCGACCGCGATCCGGCGCTTGTACCGCTTGCGCAGGCCCGAGCACCACGCCGCCGGAGCGGTCGGCGCCTCGGCTTCGAGGGACGTGGGCAGGCTGAGGGATCCGGCGGTCATCGGTCCCACCGCAAGCCCCGGGCCACCGAGAGCACCTCGTCGGCGCTCAGCGAGCCGGCCACCGCCGTAAGGACGCCACCGTCCACCCAGACCACGCCGGCCATCACGCCGTCGCGCGAAGTGAGCACCGTTGCGGGTACCCCCTTGATGTCTGTGGTTGAACTCGTCATCCGCTCGGCCGAAACAACCAGGGGCAGTGTCGTCCCGTCGCCGGTGAAGGCGCGCAGCTGTGAGGCGATGTCCTTGGGCAGCATGGGAAGCGACAGCAGGTAGTCGCGGGCGGTCAGGAACGGGACGCCGGTGGAGTACGCGGTGGGTGTGCCCGCGCGGGCCACCACGAGGGTCGGCACGCCACGGCCTTTCGACCAGACCGCCATGAGCCCCGGTCCGGCGACCAGCCGGAACTGGCTGCCGTCGAGGCCCTCGGGCGGCGGTAGCAGCGTCTGTCCGGCCGCCGCGGCGGTCTGCGCGGCCTTCGCGGCGGAGTAGGTGAACACCGCGCTCACCTTGCCGCCGACCCGGTACGTGGGTTCGCCCGTGACGCCGCGAGGCAATGCGCTCACCACCGGAACCTGCAGACCGGTCGCCTTCGCGGCGGCGGCAGCGTCGGAAACCTTGTGTACGTTGGCCTTTTCGGTCACCTCCAGCTCGCCGAAGGCGGACAGGTCGGGAAGGTCGACGAGGTCGGCCTCCTCGACCGTGACCGGCGCGATCTGCTCGGCGCGGAAGATCTGCACCCAGTCCGTGGCGGCCGCGACGCTGGCCCCGGTCACCAGGGCGATAACGCCCACAATGGCGATCACCGGGCTGCGCAGGGCCACATGCCACCGCCGGGAGCGAGCGGACGTAACGGCCCTCGCGGGTGCGGCGGACAGGCGGCGCCAGCCCTCCTCGACGTCCGTGGCGACCTCGAGGTGCATCGCGGCACCGGCCACCGCCGCGTCCTCGCGGACGGTCGCCAGGTTGGAAAGGCACACCGGGCATCCCGCGACGTGCTCGCGATCGGCTTCGGCGACAAAGGCTGGCTCGTCCACGAGCCGGCGCAGCGTGCCGTCAGTCGGATGGCGCATGACGGTTCAACTCCTTGCGTAGGGCGGATTCGGCGCGTCGCACGGTGGTGCCGACGCTGCCGGGGGACAGCTCGAGGGCGGCCGCGACCTCGGCGTAGCTCAGGCCGCTGTGCCGCAGAACCAGGGCGACGGCTTGCTTGCGGGGCAGCCGCGCCAGAGCGGACCGCACGCGGCGGCGCTCGTCGAGGGTCACGACCGCGTCGGCGACATCCGGGCTTGCCGGATCGCAGGCGCCGGTGGCCTCTTCACGCAACGCGCGGCGGCGGCGGGAGCGCAGCTGGTTCAGCGCGGTATGCGCCGCGGCGACCGACAGCCATCCCATCGCCTCCCCCGCCGGCACCGAGGAACGCCCGAACGCCAGGAACACCTCCTGGGCCACGTCCTCGGCCTCGTCCCGGGAGCCGAGCACCCGGGCGGCCACCGCGACCACCCGTGGATAGGTGGAGCGGAAGACCTGTTCGAGATCGGGACGGACCGCCTGCGGCCGGGCAGGGGCCAGCGGGGCCAGCACCGCCGAGGCGGCGGCGGCGACAAGCTCCACACTGTGCTCCACACCTTCAGAGCACCGCCGGAGCACCGGATGTGACATGCGCATGTTACCCACCCACCCTAGAGGTCCTATACATGGCAGACCGATGCATAGTAGTTCTAGGTATGGAGCCTAACAAGCCGTCAGGGCATCTCGCAGGCGAGTCCGTTGACGCGGCAGTCGGTGGGGTTGGGATCGCCTTCACCGGGCTGGCGCGGGATGACGAAGAACTGGACCATCAGGGTGATGGTGCCGCCGGGCGGGACCGGTCCGGTACCCGTGATGGTCCACGTCTGGCCGTTGCGGACGGCGGTCGGGGCGGACTGACCGTCGACCCACACCGCGGCGAGCCCGGTGACCCGGGGCGGGAAGGTGAGGGTGACGGTCCAGTTCTGGGCGGTGCCGGTCATGTTCGTGATGACGATCTTGGCTTCGAACTTGTTGCCCCACTCCTCGTCGCTGTGGGTGATCTCGTAGCCGCCGGTGAGGGTCGCGGAGGGATCGCCGCCGATGGGGCGCAGGTTCGCGTCCGCCTCCCCGGGGAGTTTGACGGCGGTCCTGAGGCTGCGGTCCGCGGTGGTGGTCTCGGGCACCTGGGTCACCGGGCCACGGATGCGGCCGGGAGTGCGGGGTTGGTCGGCGAAGTCCTTGAGGCCCTTGCGGAAGAACGGCTGGAGGTAGAACGGGTCGGCTTGCAACTCGACGGTCTGCGGGGTGTTCCAGTTGGTGGTGGTGAAGGTCAGCACCGCGCCCAGGCGGGTAACCGTCCGCACCGACGCCGCCTGGGCGGGCAGGGCACGTTCGGCGGTGAACTGCAACACGCTGGTCCCGCGGATCAGTGCGATCTTGAAGTCGCCGATGCCGCTGATGCGTACCCGCTGGCCTTCGAGGAAGCCGTCGGCGAGCCACGAGCCGCCGTCGTTGCGGATGAGCCGGTTGTTGACCGCGTCGAAGGAGACCGATCCGGTGAAGACTCCGTTGGGTACCAACTTGGAGATCTTGACGTTGGTGGCGGAACCGTTGGTGGGGAATGAGGTCGTCAGTGTGATCGTGGTGGCGGTGACGGAGGCGATCGTGTAGTCGCCGGCGTTGGTACCCGTGATGCGGATGGGCATTCCGGCCGCGAAGCCGTCGGTGAGGAAGCTGCCGCTGGCGCGGGTGATGGTCTTGGCGGTGGTGTTGAAGGTGACCGAGCCCGTGAACAGCAGCACCGGAACGAGCTCGCCGATCAGGACCAGGGTGACCGGAGCACCGTTGACCGCGCGCACGTCGGTCTGGCCGTCGACGGCGATCGCGACGGTCACGGTGCCGGTGGTGGGTTTCTTGGTCAGCCGGACGGTGTAGCTGTCGGTCACGCCACCGCCGACCAGTGTCGCCCC
>DASUXL010000225.1:0-17500 GCA_036377915.1 Candidatus Limnocylindrales bacterium | reverse complement strand
CGTCGTCGAGCGGCAGGAACTGCTGGGCCAGGATCAGCTGATACCGCACATCGCCCGCGGCCCGCGAAAGCGACTCGTCAAACCTTGCGCGGCTGAGCATGATGTAGGAGCCGAGCGCCAGGGCCGCCGTCGAAACCCCGGCCACGAGCACGAAGGCGATGGTCAGGCGGCGCCGCAGGTGCACGGGCCGCCGCCGGGCCGCGCGGCCGGGCATGTCAGCCCTCCGCAAGCTTGTAACCGGCGCCGCGCACCGTCCGGATGAGACGCGGGTTGGCCGGATCCTCCTCGATCTTGGCGCGCAGTCGTTGCACGGCGACGTCGACCAGGCGGCTGTCGCCGAGATAGTCGTAATCCCAAACGCGTTCAAGCAGGAGCTGGCGGGTGAACACCTGACCGGGCCGCCGGATCAGCTCGGACAGCAGCCGGAACTCGGTGGCGGTCAGCACCAGCTCACGCCCGCCCAGCCGGGCGGTGAAGCGGGCCGGGTCGACCTCCAGCTCCCCCACGCGCAGCACCGTCTGTTCGGCGGGCGTGCCGGTGCGGCGCATCAGGGCCCGTACCCGTGCCACCAGTTCCGGCATTTCAAAGGGTTTGCGCATGTAGTCGTCGGCGCCGCACTCCAACCCGACCACGACGTCGATGGTGTCGGTACGGGCGGTCAGCATGAGGATCGGGATCTGGCTGGAGCGGCGGATCTCCCGGCACACCTGGAGCCCGTCGAGGCCGGGCAGCATCACATCGAGAACGATCAGGTCGTACTCGTGTGCCCGCCAGGCCGCCAGGCCCTCACGGCCGTCGACGGCGACGCTCGCCTTCAAACCGGCACGCGAAAGCCCGAGAGCGGTCACCTCCCTGATGGAGGCGTCGTCCTCGACGACAAGCACCCGACCGTCCATGGTGCGGCCAGCGTGACACAACGGTTACGCCGCTGTGAAGGGGCGGTTAGGGCGGCGCCGGACCGTCGAACGAACGACGTGGATTGGAGTCACCATGAAGCTCACCTTTGCGGCCCTGACCGTGGTCCTGTTATCCCTGAACGGCTGCGCGCCCGCACCCGCATCGCCCGCGAGTTCCCCATCGATCGGGCCGTCCCCTGCTCCTGCTGTTCCTTCTGTTGCTCCTATGCCGTCCGGTGCTGTTGTCGCGGACAAGCCCGCACCGGACGGGCTGCTGGTGCGGATGAGCGCCGCGAGCCATCCCGGCTATGACCGGCTGGTGCTCGAGTTCGGCGGCGACAAGCCACCGGCACACGAGCTGCGCTGGGTGGACGAGGTGCGCCACGATCCGACCGACCGCCCGGTCCCGTTGCGGGGCAAGCACTTCCTGCTGATCGTCTGCGACGGCGGCACGCTTGACACCACCCGCGTGGAGAACGATCCGAGCGAGGCACGCAGGTACGCCGGGCCGGATCGGATCGCGGCCGATCTGGCCCTGCTGAAGGAGGTCGCTATCGCGGGCGACTTCGAGGCGGTGCTCAGCTTCGGCGCCGGACTCGACCGCAAAGTCGAGCCGCGCGTTCAGATACTCTCCTCACCGGCACGCATCGTCATCGACTTCCATGGATGACGAACGTGACCACGTTGCGGTCGGCGGCGAGCTGGGCTCGCGTGTACTTGATGGTGTCGAACCCCTTGCCGGAGAACAGCCGCGTCTGGTCGGCGTAGTACGGCGAGTTGGGGTTGGTCGACTGGGAGTAGCTCAGGATCTGCCGCCCGGTCGGCCCGCGCCGCCCGAGTTCGACCGCCATGATGAACGACGAGCCGGAGACAATCTTCGGGTACCCGACGCCGCTCACCAGCGGTGCGGAAATCACGTTGAACGCGCCGGAGTCGTGCCGCCCGCCGTGGATGGGGATGCGCTCCGACCCGCGCGGCTCGGTCTGCAACGCGCCGAGCGGGGCATCGGCCGGGATGCCGGCGAGCCTGGTCACCGCGTCGGCAAGCGCGGTGATTACGCGCGGGTCGTCGACGGCCAGCCGGCTCGGAGTGGTGACCGGTTGGGTGGGCACGAACGGGTCGGCGAAGCGGATCCCGCCTGCGGCGGCGAACTCGCGGAACACGTGTGCGCCGCGGCTGGCCAGGTCGTCGCGCAGGTCCCAGCCGCGCAGCGCGTTGCAGGCGGCGGTGAGGTCGACGGGGGTGCCGGTGGAGTTGGGTGCGGTGGGGCGGCGGGTGCACAGGGCGACAAGGTCGTCGCGGACCAGCTCGCCGCCGTGGATCCGGTTGCCGAACGTTGTCTCCCAAAGGCTTTGCGGGGTGAACCGCTGCTCCTGCTCCTGCACCTGCAGCAGGCCCAAGCGGGTGCGCAGGCTACGCGCGGTGCCCTCGGCGCCGATGATGCGCGGGTAGCCGGTGAGCGGCTGCTCCGGGTTGGCCAGCCAGTAGCTGTCGTTGGAGTTGGTCACGTAGTCGCGCCGGGTCAGCACCGGAAGCCGTGACGGGCCAAGGATTCCGGGCGCGGCGGCGTCGGGATCGGACCCGAGCGCGCACGCCGAGGTGGAGCCGTCGAGCACCGCCAGGCCATCGGCGGCGTAGAGCGGCTGGAACGGCGGGGCGATGCAGGCGGCCGCGAGCTGGTCGGTGACGCGCGGGATGACCGAGTGGTCGCCGTAGAGCGCGGTGCCGGTGGAGTCGGCGGCGATCACGTTGACCCAGGGCAGGAACTGGCCCCGGTCAAGCACCGAACGAAGCTCGCCCACGGTGCGCGCCTGACCCATGCGCAGCCAGCCGTCGATCGCCCGGTTGTTGGTGGCGTTGACATCGGTGATCGCATAGGCGTTGCTGGTGTCCCAGCCGAGCCCGCCGAGGCCCACGACGACCGGGCCGAAGTGGGTGTCGTAGAGCGTGCGGGTCACCGGCGCCGTCCCGCCGCCCGGTACCGGGACGGAGACGGTGACGGTACGCGCCTTCATCCGGCGCGCCACGCCGTCGACGAGGTAGGAGGTGGGGTCGCCGGGTACGAGCGTGAGGCGGTGCAGGACGAACCGGCGGGCGGTGGAAACCGTGTGGCTCCAAGCGATGGTGGCGTTGTGGCCGATCTGGACGAGCGAGTCGCCGATGAGCGACGCGCCCTCCACGTCGTAGCGCCCCGGAATGCGAAGGTGCATGCGGTAGAAGCGCTCCGAACCGTCCCACGGGAAGTGCGGGTTGGCCAGGACCATGCCGGCGCCGCTCGCCGTCGCCTCGCGGCCGAGCCCGTAGGCGTTGCTGCCGTCGCCCCGGTCGAGCTGGTCGAGGTCGAGGTCGAGCTGGTCGAGGTCGAGGTCGAGGTCGAGCTCGGGTGCGGTCATCGTCTGCGCGGCGGGGGTGCCGGGTGCGGCGGCGGAAGTGCCGGGTGCAGCGGCGGAAGTGCCGGGTGCGGCGGCGGAAGTGCCGGGTGCGGCGGCGGAAGTGCCGGGTGGGGCGGCGGAGGTGCCGGGTGGGGCGGCGGCGACGATCCCGTCCAGCAGCGCACGGGAACCCGCCCGCACGAGCGAGGCGTAGGTGGTGCGCCAGAGATCCGACTCGTCGATCGGCCGTACCCAGGGCTTGCCTGCGCACCTCGGGTCGGTGACACCGGCGGCGCCACCCACGCGGCGCAGGTAGTGGTTGAAGCCCGCGGCGAATCCGCGGGCCAGGTCGCGGGCGTCCTCGGAGCGTGAGACGACCCCGTCGGCGGCGCGATCGTCCTTTGCCTTCTGAAAGAACAGGTCGCTGCGCACGTTGGCGTCGGTCGCTCCGAAGTGGAGCGCCCGCCTGCCGTCGACCGTGACCACCTTTTCGGCGATGACGCAGATGTTGTCCTCGGCCTGCACATAGCCGACGCCGAAGCCGAGGCTGGCGTAGTTTGCCGCGGTGATGTGCGGCACGCCGTAGCTGGCTCGCTGGATCACGGCCGTGAAGTGTCCGGATCGGTGTGAGGAGGCCGGGGCCGGGGCCGGCAGAATCATTGTCAACATTGTCGCCGCGAACATCGCGGTGATCGCCCGCATCCTTCGCATGGGGCAAACCCTACGCCCGGGGGCGATACGAAAACAGAGGACTACCAATACCCTGGTGCGCTATGAGGTGGCGTGGTATCACCGCTCTGGTCGCTGTCGCCTGTGGACTCGCGGGCGCGCTAGTGATGTTGCGGGCCGGCGATGGCCTGACAGTGCGCGAGGCGACGGTGGAAGGGGTGCCGCTGACCGAGGTCCGTCAGGCGGGCCAAGGCGGCCAGGCAGGCCAGGCAGGCCAAGGCGGCCAGGCAGGCCAAGCAGGCCAAGCAGGCCAAGCAGGCCAAGCAGGCCAGGGTGGCCAGGCCGCCGGCTCGCCCGCCAAGGCGCCGGGAGTCGTTGTGGCGCACGGTTTTGCAGGCTCTGGCCGGCTGATGATGCCGTTCGCGGACACGCTGGCGCGGCGCGGCTTCGTGGTGGTGCTGTTCGACTTCGCCGGCCACGGCCGCAACACCGCGCCGTCGCCCGCCGATATCGCCCAGCTCGACACCGCCGTGCGACACCTCCGCTCACTATCCGATGTGGACGCTGACCGGATCTCCCTGGTCGGCCACTCGATGGGCGCGGGAATGGTAAGCCGTTACGCGGCGACGCATCCCGGCATCGCCAACACCGTCGCCATCTCGATCGGCTCCACCGACACGACACCGGATCGCATGCTCGTCCTCGTCGGCGCCCTTGAGCTGCCCGGCTTCCAGCGGGCCGCCACCCGCCTGGCCACCGAATCCACCGCGCACCGCGTGGTCCGCATCCCCGCGACCGAACACATCTCGGTGCTGTACGCCAACCGCACCCACGACGAGATGCTGCGCTGGCTCGGCGCACCGCCCGGACCCGCACCACGCCCGTGGCTGCGCCCGCTCGGCGGCGGCCTGCTGCTGCTAGCCGTCGCCCTGGGCCTCTATCCGCTGACGGTCATGCTGCCCAGTGGCCGTCGAACCCTCACGCCGGAGCCGCCCACCGGCGACCGTCGAGTCGGCACGCCGGAGCCGCCCACCAGCGGCCGTCGAGTCGGCACGCCGGAGTCGCCCACCGGCCGGCCTTTTATCCTGCTGACCCTGGCCGCGGCCGGCGCCGCGGCCGTCGCGGTGGCCGGGGCCGGACTGCTGCCTTCGCTCAGTGTCGCCGGCTACGTCGGAGTTTTCGCCGCCGTAGCCGGGATCTGCCTGCTGCTGTTTGCGCGGCTGCGGAACGTGCCACCGCGAATCGGCAAACTCTTTCCCGCTTGTCTCATCTTTGTTGGGTACCCCATAATCGCCGCCGCCGTCCCGATCCATTTCGGACTGACCCATGCCCTCCCCTCCGGCCCGCGTTGGTGGCTCCTCGCCGCCACCGTCGCCGCCTTCACCTTGCTCGCCTTCGGCACCGTCACGCTGACCGGCGGCCGCTTCGGCGCGACCGTGGCGGTTTCCGCCTGCGCCAGTGCTGTCCTGACCGCCGCCGCGTTCACCGGCCTCGCGCCCGGTTTCCTGATACTCATCCTTCCGCTGCTTGTGATTCTGCTTGGCTGGCAGGCGATCTGGATCGCGGTACTCACCCGCGCCGGTGCACCCGTCTGGCTGGTGGCCGTTGCCGGTGCGATCCTGCCCGCCTGGCCGACCGCGACCGCAATGCCGGTGTGAACCCCGATCGGCTGGGTAGGGTCGGTGGGTGCAGACGCTTACAGTGGACATTTTCGTCTCGGTCGACGGGTGGGCGCGGGGTGAGGACTCCCCCGGCTACTTCGGCTACTTCGGGCCCGAGCTCCAGGAGTGGATCACGACCGAGCTTGCCGTCCCGCAGCTGGTTGTCCTGGGACGGCGCACCTATGAGGCGCTTGCCGGACTTCCCGAACAGGCGCGCGACGAGTCCTGGCACCGGATGAGCGAGCTTGAGAAGGTCGTGTTCTCAAGCACGCTGGAGACGACGGCCTGGCCGAACACGCGCATCTCGGGTGAGGATCTCGTTGCCGAGGTCGGCCGGCTCAAGCGCGAGGGCGCAGTTCCCTTGCGCACCATGGGAAGTCTCTCCGTCGCCCGGCAGCTCTGCGACGCCGGGCTGGTGGACCGCCTGCGGCTGATGACCTTTCCGCTTCTGGTCGGACCCACCGGCGCCGAGCCCGCCTTTGCCGGGGTGGCCTCGGCCGACCTGGACCTGGTGGACCATCGGGCGCTGGACGGCCGGGTGCTGCTGCTCGAGTACAGGCCCACCGGCCGCGACATCCCGCGAGCTTAGGCAGTCCAGCCCAGCAACGCCTCGCCCGCCGAGATCGACGCGAACCAGATGGCGGTCGCGGCGACCGGGACGAGCAGGGTCCAGACCGGCCGGGTGCGCAGCAGGTAGATGGCGAGCGCCAGCAGGCCAAACCAGATGACGAACAGCACCACGATCGCCCACATGGGTGCGAGGAGTCCGCTCGCGGCGTACCAGACTCCCGTCGCGAGGTGGGCGAGCAGCCCCACCCAGCCGGCTATGAGCGCCGGGACACTGCGTTGGTGCCTGACCGTTTCAGGCTGTGACATCTCGGGCGATGACATGCGGTCAGTATCGCGGCTTGCCCCGGCGCTTCATATGCCTACTTGAGTCGGGTGTCGTCAGTGGACGGAGTGGACGTCGGCCTCGATGATGTCGGCGGCAAGCGCGGGCGCCCCGTCGACCGGTGCCGGGTTCTCCGGTGTCGGCGCGATCCCGCCGGCCGCGACGGCGTCGAGTGTCGCCAGCCCGGCCGCGTCCATCCAGCCGAACACGGTGTAGTGGGGCCGCAGGATGGAGTCGGCGTAGACCAGGAAGAACTGGCTGCCGTTGGTGTCCGGGCCGGCGTTGGCCATCGCCAGCACACCGCGCGGATAGAAGACGCGGTCGGGCCGGTCGGGTACCGGCGGCAGGTCGGTGGGCAGTTCGTCCTTGTAGCGGTAGCCGGGTCCGCCCGACCCTGTCCCGGACGGGTCGCCGCACTGCAGCACCTTCAGCGTCGGGTAGGCGGTCAGCCGGTGGCACGTGGTCAGGTCGTAGAAGCCGTGCTGCACAAGGTGAGCGAAGCTTTGCACGGTGCACGGAGCCTTGGCCCCGGTCAGGGTGAGGCCGATGTCGCCGTGGTTGGTCCGCAGCACCGCCCGCCGCTCCCAGGTCGGTGTGTTTGTCGGGTCGAGCGACAGCGGCACGTGCCGCGCCGCCGGGTCTTCGGGTGTCTCCGTGTAGGCGCACGGGCCGTTGGTCACGCGTGCGGTCGGGTCGGCGGTGGCGGGTGCCGCGGCGGTCGCCAGAAGCAACCCGCACACCATTACCGGAGTCAATAGACGGCTAAGCATGCGTTCCGGTCTAATGCATCACCGCGGCAGAGTCAACACGGCGCATGTGCACATTGACACTCACCGGACAACGGCACGGCCGCCATCGTCGCCCGTGTCGCCGGTATCGGACTGCCACGCCGCCTCCAGCGGATCCAGCCGCCGCGGTCGCGGAGCCGGAGGTGGTGGCGGTGGTAGCGCCGGCTCGGAAGCCGAATTGGACCTGCCACGGACCGCGAACGCGGCAAGCGCCGTGGTGATGGGGACCGCCGCGATCAGCCCGAGGGTACCCACCACGCTGCGCACGATCTCCTGCGTCAGCTGCTCACTCTTGATCATTTCCAGCCATCCGCCGTTGCTCTGCCCCGGCCCCGCGGTCAGCAGCAGGAGCAGCGGCAGCGAAGCGCCCGCGTAGGCGAGCACGATGGTGTTGATGACCGAGGTGATGTGGGCGCGGCCGACCCGCCCGGCCGCGCGGTACAGGTCCATGAAGCGCATCGCCGGGTTGGCGGCGGCAAGCTCGGTGACCGTGTACGCCTGGGTGACCGTGACGTCGTCGAGTACCCCGAGCGCGCCGATGATGATACCGGCCAGCAGCAGCCCGAGCATGTTCACGTTGCCGTACTGGATGGTCAGGAACGAGGATTCCTCGTCGGCGACGCCGGTGAGTTTCAGGGCCCAGGTTGAGGCGACCGCCAGGGCTCCGGTCAGGCTGAGACTGATCAGGGTCCCGAGCACCGCCATCGAGGTCGACGTACTGAACCCGTGGGTCAGGTAGAGCACCACGAGCATGATGGCCGCGGATCCGACGATCGCCACCAGCAGCGGCGACGACCCGGCAAGGATCGCCGGGACCACAAAGATCAGCAGCACCGCGAAGGTGACGGCCAGCCCGGCGAGGGCGGTCAGGCCGCGCCAGCGCACGAAGGCGATGACGGTGAGGGCGAAAACCAGCAGCAGCAACCACAATTGGCTGCCGCGCTCGTGGTCGATGATGTCGTAGATCTGGGCGCCCGGCTCCTCCAGGTTCTCGCCCAGGACCAGGATCACGTTGTCGCCGACGTCGATGGAAGGCGCACCCGGACCGGACGGCAGCCGCGTCTGCACGCTCTGGCCGGCGTCGGGCCCTTCGCTGAGCCGGACCGTGGCCGTGCCGCACACCTCGTTCGGCGGCGGCGGGCCGGCTTCGGGCGGCGGCGGTGGGCAGGTCGTGCTCGACACGGCCAGCACGTCGCCGGTGAAGTGGGGCGGGCCGGTCCACGGCTCGCTGGCGACCTTGCCCGGCCACAGCAGGATCATGCCGATGAGGGTCACTACCGCCGCGGGTATCACGACCGCCAGGGTCAGCCGGGTTGCGTGCCGGGAGACCGGCGCCCCCAGCTCGTGCGGGTGGGCGTGGGCGTGGGCATGCCTCGCAGGCTCAGGCACCGTGCACCTCCAGTTTTGTCGGCTCACGACCTTAACCCGGCCGCCGTCACGCCGCGAACAGGAGTGTCAATCCGGCGTAGGTGTAGCCGAGCATGAGCACCAGCAGGGGCAGCTGCCCGGCCATCACCTTGCCGGGCGGGTAGACGCGGGTGGCGCGGTCGTGCGCGGCGACCGCGCCCGCGATGTGCCCGGCGAGGACCGCCAGCACCTGGAGCGCGGAGACGAAGGCCGGGTTGGCCAGGGTGGTGTCGAGCGCGGTGAGCCCGGCGCTCTCCCCGCCGCGCACGGCGACGATGAGAGTGCGCTGCCCTTCAAGGATCGCCAGGGAGTAATAATGGGCAACGACGTAGCCGAGGGCGATCGGCAGGATGGAATGGGCGAACTCGCCAGGTTTCCGGCTGCAGACAACGTAAAGGGCACCTAGGATCGCGATGCAGGCAAGCATTCCGGCGGTACCCAAAAATGTTGCTGAACCAGATCCTTGGGTGAGCGAAACCCATTGTGGCGCATTGGAAAGGCTGTCATAAGCGGTCGAGCCGAGCAGGACGATCACCACGGCGGCAAGGCCGGGCACGATCGGGGTCGCGTCGAGCCCGTCGAACGGGTTGCGCAGCACGAGCCGGCCGTCGTCGCGGCGGCCGAGCGGGGACAGGCGCGCGGCGAGCGTCGAGTACACCTCGAACGGGTCGGCCGCCTCGAACCAGCCCGAGCCGAAAAGCAGCGCGCCGAGCAACGTGAACGCGGCGTAGACGGCGAAGGCCAGGCCGACCACGGGGACCGAGGCGCGGTCCGGCGCGACCAGCTCCAGCCACAGGAACGCCAGGAGCGCCGCCGCGCCCGGCCACAGCCCGGCGCGCGGCGAAAGGGCAAGGATTCCCTGCTCGGGCGGCTGGCGGACGAGGCGCGACAGGCCCGCGTGCAGGGTCCGCATCGGGCTGACGAGCCGCCAGATCGGGCCGAACAGCGCCGACAGCAGGGGCACCAGCACCCAGATCCAGACGTACAGCATGCCCGGCGCGGCGTTGTCGCGGCCGAGCTTCGGACCGAACAGCAGCTCGGCCACGACCCAGACGGCAAACAGCAGGCCGACAACGCGCAGCGCGACGCGGGTGGCACGGGCGTCGAGGAAGGCGGCGAGACCGGCCGGAAGCGGCCGGCCGGCGGCGGCGCCGCGGAACCGCGACCGCGGCCAGGAGCGGGTCAGGACGATGAACGTCGCGAACAGCGCGGCAAGCGCGCCGGCGAGGGCGTACTCGAACGGGATGGGCAGGTCCTGGCGGCCGCCGACCCCGTGAGCCAGGAAACTCATCTGACCGCGAGCTGGGTCAGAAGCAGGCCGCTCGTGTGCGTCTCCACCTCGAACAGGCCGGTCTGGTCCGCGTTGAACTCGATCACCCCGTCGCGGCCGGACCCGACCGGTGCCTCCAGGTCATAGCCGTGCACGTGGATCTCGTCGGCGGTGTCGTCGTGGACGACGAGGCGCACCTTCTCCCCGCGGGTAATCTCGATCCGCCCGGGCGGCGGCGTGACCGTGCGCCCCTTCACCGAGATCTCGATCAGTTTCGCCTGCCTCGCCTGCGGCGATTGGCTCTCCACCACGGAAGGAGTGCCCGAGCAAGCCGAAAGCACCAACGCCACCAACAGGAATCCGGTTCTCATTTCACGGTACACAGAGAACCTCAATGCTCTGCGCGGCGTTGTTGGCGAAGCCTCCGCGGTTCCAGCTCTGCCGGTCCGGCTGCACCTCGCCGCCGGCCGCGATCGCCCGCGCCATGAGGACATGCTGCCCGGGCTCGGCCTCCCAGCCATAGGTGAACCCGCGCCACGCCCAGCGGTGGGTCGCGTCCGGTTCAAGTTCCGCGCGGCGCCACGTCTGTCCATTGTCGACACTGACGTCGACCGCCTCGACCGGTTCGCGGCCGGACCAGGCGCGGCCGTGCAGAGCGACCCGTCCCGGCCGCACGACCCGTGCCCGCGACATGAAGTCCGGGAAGCCGGGCGGGATGAGCAGCGCTCGCGGGGCGATCCTGGTGACCGGCTCGCCCGGGTCGCCGGCGTCCTGCCGGAAGCGGTACGCCACGGCCTGCTGGAAGCCGGTGAACGGCTCGGCGACGGCGGTGATGCCGGTGAGCCACTTGACGTGCGCCATGCCGTACCAGCCCGGGACCACCAGCCGCACCGGAAAGCCGTGCTGCGGCGGCAAAGGCTGCCCGTTCATGGCGTAGGCGAGGATCACGTCGTCGCGCATCGCCTCGCCGATCGGAAGGCTGCGCTGGTAGTCCTGCTCCACACCGCGTTCCACACCGTGGTCGGCGCCGGTGAAGACCAGTTCCACGGCGCCAGGCTCCAATCCGGCTTTTTCAAGAACATCCTTCAGGGGTACCCCGGTCCAGTCGGCCGTGCCCACCGCCTCCACCAGCCACGGCTGGCTGACCGGTCTCGGTTCCAGCCGGGCCCTCCCGTTGCCGGCGCACTCCATCGTGACCCGGACGGTGCGCTGCGGCATCCCGCTCAGCGTCGCGAGGTCCAGCTCCAGCGGCCGGCCGAACAGCCCGTCGAGTCCAAGCCGCCAGTCCGGCGCTTCGATGGCCGGGATGTCGTAGTGGATGAGCAGGTAGTGAAGTCCCGCCGGGGTCACGTCGTAGCGCAGCGCCTCCAGCGGCATGCCGTGATTGCGGGCCGCCAGCGCAAGCTCGTGCTCGCTGATGCCTTCGCCCGGCTCCGCGAGCCTGCCCGGCCCGCTGATCGCCTCCAGGGACACCTTGCACTCCTCCTCGTGATCACCCCGTTTCCTCCAGCATTGCCTATTCTGACCCCTCCTGGCTGTGACATTCACTCACCGTCAAATTTTCGTCGGGTACGGCGCGTAGCCGGTTAATCCCATACCGTGATACCCGTCGATGCTCCAGCACGAGCCGCTCGTATCGAACCACTCGATCGATGCTTTCGCTCAGTGCGTCCGCGAAGGAGAAAGGACACCATGGCTGCCCGACACGCCACCCTCGTCGCCGCGCTCGCCGTCACCCTGGCCGGCCTGGCACTGCCCGCACCGGCTCCGGCCCAACCGGCCACGCCGCCGAACGTCCAAGCCCAAATCAACGCGCACCTGCGCTCCTACCCCGGAGGTGTCCAAACCGGACCGGCCGAGGTCAGCTACGACAACGGCGTCTTCGTAATGACCTTTGTCCGGCCCGAGTCCCAGCCCGGGACGGCCGGAACCGCCGACTGCCCCGGCGGCTGGTTCTGCTTCTACGATTACATCAACTTCGGCTACCCGCGCGGCAAGCTGTCCGACTGCGGATGGCAGGACCTGGCCCGCTGGGGCTGGCAGAACCGCACCGAATCCGTCCACTACAACCAGTCCAGCGGATCGGTCGCCTTCCTCAACCACGCCGCCGGCGTCACCCACCACACCCACGACGTCGCCGTCTTCGGGGTGGGCACCAACCCCCGCACCATCGCCGACGTTTCGCCCAACCGCAACACCGCGGATCACGTCCAGCGCTACTGCTGACCCCCCGCCCTCCCTTGACCGACCTACCGACGATCGCGGGGCCCGCGGCCGGGGCCCCGCGATCCGTGCCTGCTCACCGGCCCGGTGTGGGCTCCGGAGTGAACGTGACTGAGCAGCATCATTGTTCAGATTTCAAGGCACGATCGAAGCATCGTCCGGCCTCAACGAGGGGCGCGACCATCATGTCGAAGATCGGCGGCATCGCCGTAGCCCCGGTCGGCGACCACAGCCCGTGGTGTCTTGTTTGGGCTGTAGCCCAGAGCCTCACAGTGAAGGGAATGCGATGCGACATCGTCTACTTGCCATACTGGCTGGATCAATGCTGGCCGCGGGTCTGATTCCCACTGTCATGATCACACCGGCGGCAGCCGACGAAACGGCCGCTGTCTGCAATAACCTGGACCTGTCCGTGGCCGTTTCGGCCAGCGGCAACGTCAGCGGCAGCGCCTCAGCAGACTGCCCTGTGCTGGTTGCCTCGCCGCTCGGCGCCGGGGCCATGGAGTGCAATGTGGCCGACGGAAGCTCCACCGATCCCGATGGTACGACCGTGCGCCTCCTGCTCGAACTGGCCTGCGCATTCGAAAGTACGGGCGGCGGCTACATCGGCCAGGCGGAAATTTGGGTCACCTATGACGCGGTCTTCCCGCTGGGTTTGGACACCGGCGCCGCCGCGGGCACCGGGGTCAACCTAGGGCCGCTGATCGCGCCCAGTGCCGCAGCCTCCGATGTTGTGCTTGACCGCGAACAGCAGGGCAGCACCGTCCAATTCGACAGCTCAGTCGTATTTGAGATCGTTTGTACGTTCGGCCTCGTCCATACCACCTAGGTGAAGCCAAGACGCAGGCCGCCCAAGGACATGGGCGGCCTGCCCAGCGATGTGCCAACTGGCCGGCATGAGCCAAGGCCACGCTCCGGCCACACCCGCCTCCAGCAACGGGATCATGCGGAAGGTGGCGTCGTCGAGGCTGGTGAGTTCGTGCCTTCCGGGCGAAGTCGTCACCGGGCCGCAACGGCTTGCGGCGCCGAGGTTTATGGCATACACGGGGACCTTTGGGGGTACCCGATGAGCAATCTCCGCGTCCAGAATGCTCCTGTCCGAGATGATGACCACCCGCTCCTGCCCGGAATACGTGGCGCGCAACGCATCCGCCGCGCGCGTGGCATGCCCCGCCTCTCCGGTGCGGGCAAGGAAACGGTTTGCCTCTTTCAAAACCGGACCATCCGGGGGTACCTCGTGCCGGAACCGCCCATCGGCAAAGCCGAACAGTTCCACGCCGTCGCCGCCCGCCGCGAGCGCCACGGCGAACACCGCCGCGGCCTTCGCCGGGGTCAGCGGGGTCCGCACCGTGACCGGGCCGAACAGCGGCGGGTTGGCCATCGACGCGGAAGTGTCGACGAGTACCAGGGTGCGGCCGGGCAGCCGGGGCAGGTTCGCCAGCGACGCCTGCAACGCCCGTGCCAGGGCGTGACCCCAGCGCAGGGACGGCGACTGCTCGTGCACGGTGACGAACCGGAACGGGAGCTGGCCTGACCGGGCAACCCTTGCGGGGTCGGCGATCCGGGCCGACACACCGGCGGCGACGTCGTCGTGCACGTCGGCCTCGTCGAAGTGGCGCAGGTTCAGCAGCAGGGCAAGGTAGCCCATGGAGGGAATGACGGCGGGCCAGAGCAACCGCCGCTCCACATCGGACCCGGCGAGGGAAAGCACACCCTCCCACGTCATCCCGGCGGCCTTGAGCCGCGCCGGGTCCAGCAGCAAGGTGGAGTCCGCCGCGGCGCGCAGCCGCGCGTTGGCGGCAAGCATCGGCAGCGAGCCGTAGGACGATATCTCGGCACGCTGGTGACGGCGATCCCGCGCCACCCGGAAAAGGTCGGCCTGCCAGGGCGCGCGGGGCGCCGGATGCACCAAGGCGATCACATCCGCGAAGCGGAAGCCCTTGGCGGCGGTGTCGTGCTTGAGCATCGCCGGCTCGGTGTAGAGCCGGGCAACGGCATCGGCCATCGCGCGCTTGACCGGCTTGGGAATCGACCGGCCATAGCGCTCGACCCAGTATGACAGCGCGTCACCCGGGTCGTCGGCGCGGCGCAGCACCGATTCGACGATCCCCCGCGAACCCGGCAAACCGTTGGCGAGCATGGCTTTGGTCGCCTCCATGGCGCCGGTCAGCGCCGCACCGCGCAAACCGTCCTGACCGCGCAGCCAACCCAGAAACGCGGCCGTCCAAACCGGATCGTCGACCGCCACCTCGCGGACCAAGGGCGCGAACCGGTCGTGGCACTCCACGCCGCCGCCCGCGCCCAGACTCGAGACCGCGAGCAAGAACAGCTCGCTTTTCATCGGACACTCCCCCGAGTCGAACTCTCCCCGAGTTCCCAGTGGCCGGAGCCCCGCCGACCCGATCGGGCGCGGGTGACCCCCGCCTTCGCACCAGGGAGGTGCAAAGCATTAGGGGCGAACATTTATCCAGCGTCCGGATCGGCCTATCCGGAGCGCGCCTGACAACAAAGGTAGTGGCTGAAGGGCATGCCCCGCAACGCAATTTCGGTGGCCACACCAGACATGGTGGCAGTTGATGTCAAGTGGGCGACCGGCGGACCGTCCGCGCCATGTACCCGGCGATCCAGCCGTCGGCGACGCGCTCCCGCCACAGCCGCACCACCTCGCCGTCGTACTCCGACGGGCAGGGCAGGCGGTTGAGGTACCGCTTGGTCGCCGCGAACGTGCCCGGCGGGATGCTCGACGCCAGCCGGGACGCCTGCTCCAACGCAAGCTCCACCAGCTCCTCCGGCGCGGCAAGCCGGTCGACGAGCCCGGATTCGAGGGCGGCCTCGGGTCGCAGCAACTCGCCGCTGTAGACAAGTTTCCGGGCCTGCTTCGCCCCGGCCGCGTGCTCCACGATCGCCAGCGCCGTCGCCGGAAACGGCACGCCCACAAGCATCTCGGGGATCCCGATGCCACCGCCGCCGGCCGCCATGACCCGGTGGTCGCAGGCGGCGGCGAGGATGCAGCCGCCCGCGATGGCGTGGCCGTTGACCGCCGCCACCACCGGGAGTTCGCAAGTGAACACCGCGGCGAAGGCGTCGACCAGCGCCGGCAGGAAGGCGTCGACCAGCGCCGGCAGGAAGGCGTCCACATAGTCCGGGCCGCCGTCGAGCACCCGCCACAGGTCCACCCCGGCGGAGAAGGCCGGGCCAGTCCCGGTGAACACGACCGCCCCGGCGGAGCCGGTGAGGTCATGAAACGTCTCCGAGATGGCCCGGCACAGCTCGATGTCCAGCGCGTTGACTTTGCCATGCGTGAGCCGGACGACGGCTACGCCGTTCACCGTCTCGACCGACAGGCTGGAACCGGTACCCATGAAGGAAAGGCTAATTGATGCGAAGGAGAAGCTGATCCTCTTCCACCGTCACGAAGCTGTCCGGCTTGCAGGAGTGACAGACGAGCAGGCACTGGATCTGGTCGTCATCGGTCCTGGCGACGATGCGGCCGATGGCGTCGGCGTGCCCCAGCAGGCTCAGCGCCACCGTGTCACCGATGCCGACCAGCTCGGCGGAGCGGGTCGTCCACACACTCATCGCCACAATCCAACACCTAGATCTAGAGGACGCTCGGGCAACGGCCCGTAGTCGTAGTCGCACATCGGGATCTCCGGCTGGCGGCCGGAGTTCCAACCTCGCGCGCGCATGGACACCTGCAAAGTTTGCAGGCACATGGTGGAGGAGTTCCAGCCCACCGACGCATTCTCGTCATTGGCAAATGTTGTCGTCGTCATGGCGCATCAGCCTGTCTCGATCGCCTGGGACACCAAAAGCACCCTTGACGGACATTTGCCAGGGCACCGGGTTCCCTTTCCCGGTCATTTCGCGGACATAATAAACTAAGTATTGCTAGTCCGCCTCTCCGGCCCTAACGTGAGCTCAGACCTGAACGCGGACAGACGCCGGAGGTGCACCCCGCATGAACACACCACCGACGCTGCTGGCGGTCCTCGTCTCACAGGCCGACCGGTCGCACGCCGAGATCGTCGCGGGCTTTCACGCCTGCGCGCGGGAACACCGCGAGGACGCGGCGATCACGGTACGCACCCTGCGGCGCTGGATCAACGGGCAGGTACGCACCCAGGCCAGGCCGGCGCAGCGCCGGGTCGCCCGCCACTACTGGGGGTTCCCGATGGCGCGGCTCCTGGCGCCGGCCGAGCCCGGACAACTCGATGCCACAAGCAAAAGCCAAGACATCCGGCGGAATCCCCCGCCGGACGGCCAGACCACAGAAAGGCGGATGGTGATGTCCATACGCCGCACCACCCGGTTCGTCTCCCACGCCGAGGCGACAAACGCCGGACCGGAGACGATCGAGATGCTGCGCGACGAGATGACCCGCCTCGCGAACGCCTACATCCGCGACCCGGTCACGGACCTGCTCGGTGACCTGGTCGTGTTGCAGGACAACGTGTTCAGCCTGCTTGAAGGCAAGCAGAAGCCGGCCCAGAGCGGCGACCTGTACGTCATCGCCGGCATCGTCTCCGGCATGCTCGCCAAGGCCTGCCACGACGTCGGCCGCCCGGTCGACGCGATGACCCACACCCGCACCATGTACGTGTGCGCGGAAACCGCCAGGCACCAGCCGATGCAAGCCTGGGCAAGGGGGCAGCAGGCGCTCACCGCCTACTGGGTGGGGCGGCACGAGGAAGCGGCGCGCTTCGCCTCCTACGGCACTGCCATCATCGGCAATCATGCGGGTACCGTCGCGGCCTGGCTGCCGGCGCTGGAGGCAAGGGCGCTTGCCCGCCTGAACCGCCCCGAACCGGCCCGTGACGCCGTGCGGCGGGCCGCCGAGCTGCGGGAGCGCATCGAGCCGGACGACCTTGACTTCATAGGCGGCATGTTCACCTTCCCGCTGGCCAAGCAGCGCTACTACGCCGCCGGTGCGCTTGTCCACCTCGACGGCGGAGAAGCCGAGGCGGCCACCGAGGCGACCTCGGCGCTGGAGCTTTTCACCGGCGGCGACTACCGCTCGTTCTCCGACGAGGCGGGCTCCCACGGCGAGCTGGCCCTTGCCCGCGTCCACGCCGGCGACCTTGACGGCGCGAACGACGCGATGACCGGAATCCTTGCGCTGGAACCGAACCGGCGCATCCTCGGGCTGGTGGCGACGGTGAACCGGGTCCACCACGCCCTGCGCGATCCGCGCTTCTTCGCCTCACCGGTCGCCCGAGACCTCCGCGACGAGATCGAGGCATACTCCCGCCTGCCCGCCTCGGCCGTCGCGGACTAACCGCCCGGCGCGATCCACCCGGGTGGTTGCGGCGTTGGGTGCAG
>DASUXL010000224.1:0-6364 GCA_036377915.1 Candidatus Limnocylindrales bacterium | reverse complement strand
CGGTACCAGCCGACCGTCGTGCGGCCATCGCCGTTCCAGTCACCCGTCACCGGGACGATGCCGCCCGAGTTAGGCGGCCCGAACACGAACGCGAGGTCCGACGAACCCCCGCTGAGGCTGTTGCGCAGGTGCCACGACGAGTCGCTCGCCCGGTACCAGCCGACCGTCGTGCGGCCATCGCCGTTCCAGTCACCCGTCACCGGGAAGACGCCGCCCGAGTTGGGCGGCCCGAACACGAAGGCGTAGTTGGATTCGCCGCCGCTGAGGCTGTTGCGCAGGTGCCACGACGAGTCGCTGGGCCGGTACCAGCCGGCGGTGGTGGTGCCGGTGCCGTCCCAGTCGCCGGTGACCGGGACGATGTCGCCGGAGTTGGCCGGGCCCAGGACGAAGGCGTAGTGGGAGTCGCCGCCGCTGAGGCCGTTGCGAAGATGGAACGAGGAGTCGCTGTTGCGGTACCAGCCGACCGTCGTGGTCCCCCTGCCGCGCATGGCATTGGCCACGTCGGAGCGCATCGCGTTCAGGTCGATGAAGGAAGGGTCGATCTTTCCGGTGACGCTGGTCTCCCTGTGGCCGCGGGCATAGCTCGCGTCGCGCCCGAGCCGCTTGAGGACCGCGGCCGTGGCCTTGACCGAGTTGTTGTACTGGGCGGCCGTCATCGCCTGGCTGACACCGTTGTAGTCGATCTCCCAGCCGATCAGCATCGCGTTGCCGTCACCGGCCGGGATCGGCCCGCTGCCACCACTCTCGCCGGCGTGGTTTGCCCGGCCCGCGGAGATGACGTGGAAGACCCCGTTGTAGTCGACAAGCGCATGGCACAGCGGGCCGGCCAGGTCGGAGCGGCCGTTGACGCAGACGTTCAGCGCCGGGGCCGGGTTGCTCGCGCTCGAGGTCGCCGCGGTGTGGTGCCACAGCACCCCGAACGGCTCGAACGAGCCCGACCGCATCCGGGTCTGCCAGCCGCCGACCTCCACGACCGGCACGCCCGCGGCGCGGAGAACGTCGGCGAGCCAAGGAATCGTGGCCATCAGGCGGCCCCGATGAGGTCGGCGACGCACTCGGCGGGGCGCGCTTGCGTGCCGGTGCCGGCTTGAGCGGGCTGTGCGGCGGCGGCGGTGACGGCGCCGGCAGCGGTCAGGACGATGGCGCCGCGGATCAAGCCGCGCCGGGACACGCCAGACTTCGACATGGGGATTGACCCTCCTATTTGGATGTTCACCAGTCGTGGGTACCGTAGAAAAGTTGATGCGTGCCAGGAGAAGCCAGATACAGGTGGTCGGTCGTGCCGCGACGGGTCACCGCGAGCCGCTCGATCGGCACATTGGACAGCAGCAGGGTCTCCGACCAGGTCGTGCCCGATCGCGTCGCCACGAACGCGTGGTCGTCGGCGATCGTCTGCATCTTCGCGTAGTAGACGCGGATCCCCGACGCGCCGAAGGTGGTGATGTCCACCGCGGCGTAGGTGTCGTAGGCGCCGCCGTAGACCACCGAACGCACCCAGCCGGCGCCGTTCCACTCGGCGAGCTTGACCCGGAATGGGGCCGGGGCGGGCGAAGAGCGGTAGCGGTAGGCCACGATCGGCCGGCCGGTCGCCTGGTTCAGGGACAGCTTGGCGCTTTGCAGGCCCGCCGCGTTGTCGCGCCCGATCGGCGTCTCGGCGGCCTCTATGGGCTGGTAGATGATGGGGCTCGTGTGGGTCACCGGGAGGCTGAGCGCGGCGCCGGCGGCGTTGTGGAACGTATTGGTCGCCGGTGAGTACCTCACATAGGACCCGTAGTGGCGCAGGCCGTTCGCCGAGTCGTAGGCCCACTCCCAGGCGATGTGCACATCGCCGTTGGCGTCGCCGATGACATCGTCGGGGTACACCACATAGCTGTTGTCGCGGGCGAACGTGGCAACCCGCGACCAGGTGTTGGCGGCGTTGTTCCAGCGGTAGAGCCGCCCCTCCCCCTCGGTCGAGTACTCCCGGACGATCAGGTAGACGTCGCCGTTGTTCACGCGGGTCGCGTTGGGGTAGGTGAACTTTCCGGTGTCGGGCATGGTCGCCCGGACCAGCGTGGTCACGTCGCCCGGCACGGTGGAACGGTAGTAACGCCAGTCGTGGTTGTGCATCGACACGAACGCGTGGATGAAGCCGTCACCGTCCACCACTACGGTCGGGTTGTTGTGCCCGATGTCGTCGCCGAAGACCGTGCACTCGGCGGTGGCGCTCGCCTTCACGCAGCCGCGGGTCCAGGTCCCCGCCGGGTCGCTCGCGTCGCGGCTGGCGACGTAAACCGTGTGGGTGTCCCCGGAGCCGCCGGCCGACGCGCTCCCCCAAGCGTTGTAGGCCACATAGACCCGGCCGTTGAACTCGTCGATCGGCTTCCACCAGCCCGCCTGGTTGGAAGCGTCCATCCGGAACGGCAACACCGCTATCGTCGCCGCCTGAGCCGGCACGGCAAGGCCGAACGCCAAACCGGCCGTCAATCCGGCGCACACCATCGCGCGCCACGCTGTCCGCAGTCGCACAGCTTCCTCCGATCACGTATGTGAGGAATCAGTGTGCGGCCCCGGGCTCACACAACCACTCACGCAACCGCTCACACGTGGTCGCGCCGCGACTTTTCGAGTCCGGCCGCGTTTTCGAGTTCGTCGGCGTTTTCGAGTCCGTCGGCGTTTTCGAGTTCGTCGGCGCGGCGGAGGTCCTTTATCCGCCCGGCAGCGCGGCGCATCCGGATCAGGTCCGCGCGGTCCAGGTAGCGGATCGCGAACCCACCGGCGGCCGCTATCCGGCACCGGGTAAGGAATTCGGCGACGGGCAGGTCGCCCCAGGGCAGGGCCGGGGTGCAGCAGTCCCCGCTGGCGCCAGCCGCCCGGAACAGCACCTTGGGCAGGCCGAAGGAGGCCGGTTCGCAGGGCAGCGGCCGCCCGCCGTCGTCGGTGAGCTCGGCCGACACCGAGGCGAAGGCGGCGGCGAGGGCCTTGGCCTGCTCGGCTCCGCCATCCCAGAGGAGGTCAAGGTCTCCGGTCAGCTCAAGGGAACCGTGCATGATCCCCGCGACCTGTCCAATCACGACAGCCTCGGCCCCGCGCTCGTGCAGCGCGCGCAGCAGCGGCAGCGGGTCGAACCCGATCGCGTCGTCGGTGCCGAACGTGCCGACCGAGTCGTCGGCGTCGTGGTGTGACGTCCCGTCGGGGGTGCGGGCACGGGTCTGCTCCGCCAGCAAGGACAGCGCTCGCCGGAGCCGCTGCACCGCCGCGTCTTCCTCGGCAGCGATGAACCCGACCTGGGCCGAGTTGGTCAGCTCCAGCGTGTCGCCCAGCGCGTGCTCGGCGACGCGTGCCACCACCGCCGCCGGGATGTCGCCGAGGTCGTAGGTGCCGTGGGCGTCGCGCGCCACGACAACGCTCAGGCCACGAGCAAGCGCGGCACGGGCCGTTGCGCTGACGCACATCTCGGACAGCAGCCCGCCGATGGCAACCCGCCGCACGCCGCGGCTGTCGAGCAGCTCGCCGAGATCGGTACCGGCAAAACCGTCGTCGGACGACTTCCGGATGACCACCTCGTTGCCGCCGGTCTCCCCCGCCGCCAGAAGCAGCTCCCAGCCCGGTGTGCCCGGCTGGTCCACCGCACCCGCGGGACCGTCGTTCTGCAGGTGGACCACGAAGGCGCCGGCCCGCCTCGCCTGCGACAGCAGCCACGAGAGCCGGCCGACCAGACGCTCCGCGTCCGGGACAGCATGCGGACCCTCGACGAACCCACGCTGCACGTCGACAACAATCAGGCATTCGACCGGCGGTACCTCGCTGTCCACCGGCCCATCCTGGCATATCCTCCAATTCGGCTGGAGGCGCTGAAGGGACCAACCCATGGCATATGCGGTAATCGATGTCGAGACCACCGGTCTGCGCCCCTCGTGGCACGACCGGATCGTGGAGATCGCCATCGTCCAGGTCGACCGGTCGGGGGCTGTCGAGGCCGAGTGGTGCACGCTCGTCAACCCCGAGCGGGATCTGGGTCCGCAGCGCGTGCACGGCATCTCGGCGGCCGAGGCGCGTCAGGCGCCGCGGTTCAAGGATCTGGCGGGGACGGTCGCGGATCTGCTGCGGGCGCGCATCCCGGTGGCGCACAACTGGGCGTTCGACTCGCAGTTCCTCGCCGCCGAGTACGAGCGGATCGGGGTCGCCGCCCCGATCCACGCCGAGTCGGGCCTGTGCACGATGGTCCTGGCCGGGCAGTTCCTGCCGGAGTCCGGGCGAGGGCTGGCGGCATGCTGCGCTTCGGCGGGAGTTTCCTTGGTGAACGCGCATTCCGCGCTGCACGACGCCCGCGCCGCCGCCGGGCTGCTGGCGCATTTCCTTTCGATCGCCGGGGTGCCGCCGCTGTGGATGTCACGCCTGCTCACCGGCGCCGGGACCTGGCCGGCCGCCCTGCCGGGCAACGCCGCCACGGTTTCGCGGCGGGACGAGGGGCACGTCGAGGAGCATTTCCTTGCTCGGTTGGTGGCGCAGCTGCCGCGTACCCACCGGCGCACCGCCGACGCGTACCTGGATGTGCTCGACCGCGCCCTGCTCGACCGGCACATCTCGGCGACCGAGGCGGACTCGCTGGTGGCCGCCGCTCAGGCACTAGGCTTCGACCGGGACGACCTCGTCGACCTTCATCGGCAGTACCTTCAGGCACTCGCCACGGTCACCGCGGCCGACGGCACACTTGGCACCGGCGAGCGCGACGACCTCGACGGGGTGGCGCTCCTATTAGGACTCGACCTTGACCACGTGGACACCGCGCTCAGCACTGCACGGCATGCGGTCGCGCTGGCGGGCGGCGCCGCGGGCAGCTCGGTCCGGCGGCTGTACCTTCGCCCAGGCGACATCGTCGCGTTCACCGGCGAGACCGCCGAGCCGCGCGAGGCGTGGGAGGCGAAGGCCAGGCGCGCCGGGCTGCGGGTGGAGCAGGACGTGACCCGGCGGACCCGGCTGCTGGTGGCAGCCGACCCGGACACCATGTCGGGCAAGGCCGAGAAGGCCAACCGCTACGGCATTCCCATCGTGCACCCGACCGCGTTCGCGAGCATGCTCACCAAGCTGACCACGCGATAAGAGCGTCTCAGAATGGGCGGAATTCGTCGAACTTCGGCTCGAACGCCGGATCGGGGAGCCGGAAAGCCCGGCAGCGGGTCACTTCCCCGGCTGCCGGGTCGCGGCCGATGTGTCTCAGGGTCCCGTCGGCGAACGCCTCCGGGATGGGTGTCCAGCCCAGGTTCTGCTCGTAGTAGTGCACCGCGGTCCGCACCGGCGGCGCCCAGTAGTCGTCGATGACGATCAGCCCTGCCGGCCGGACTATCTTGCGCAGGAAGTAGAAGTCGACGAAGACCTCGTGGAACCGGTGGCTGCCGTCCACGAACGCCGCGTCGGCGACAAGACCGTCGGCGAGCATTTGCGGCAGCGCGATCGACGAGGATGCGATGATGAGCCTGGCGATCGAGTCGAGCCCGGCCGAGCGCAGCAGGTCCCAGCCCACGTTGCCGAAGCCGCTTTCCTGGAACGGATCGATGATGACGTGCCGGGGATCGGGCGGATCGACGGTGAGCAGTGCCTCGCCGATCGCCAGGGCGGAGCCCGCGTAGGCAAGCCCGATCTCGACAACCGTCCCGGCGGCCTCGGCGATCAGCAGGTCGCGGAGCAGGTCACTGTCGCGCCGGGGTACGGCGACGGTCTGGAAGTCGCGTTCGTGGTCACGCGTCCACGGCGGACCGTCCTGAGCGAGCCGGCGGCGGACGTCACGGACCAGGTTCAGGCGCTCGTCGGTTCTCACCAGACGAGTCTGGTGCATGCGTATCAGTTTCCGCGACCGCAGGTCCGGGTACCCCTATGTCGACAGTGCAGTCGATTTCAAATGAGGAGGCAGGTCCTGATGGACGCGCTCAACCCTCAGGAGAGCCGGTATAAGACACCGGGCCCGACCAGCAATGTCGGGGCTGGCCGCACCTTTGAACCGTGGCGTTACCGCGACGACGTCGGCGCGACCGGCGTCAACCTCACCGGATACAAGGTAGAGGCGGTCGACGGCGGCATCGGCAAGGTTGATGACGCCAGTCACGAGTTTGAGGCGCAGTGCCTGGTCGTGGACACCGGTCCGTGGATCTTCGGCAAGAAGGTCCTGATTCCGGCCGGGACCGTCAACCACATCGACCACGAGGAGAAGAAGGTCTACGTGGATCGCACGAAGGATCAGATCAAGTCTGCTCCCGAGTTCGATCCGGACACCTACCAGGACCCGATCTACCGTGACAAGGTCGGCGGCTACTACGGCGCGAGCTACCAGCCCTAGTCAGTCAGTTAGTCAGCAACACCCCGTCGGTGTGCGCACAGCCGTGCGCAC
>DASUXL010000223.1:0-2273 GCA_036377915.1 Candidatus Limnocylindrales bacterium | reverse complement strand
GGCGCTCATGTGCTCGGTGCCAAGCGGCCACTGGGTTGCGTCGGCGTCGGCAGCGGTGCCGGATGCGTGGTTGCTCAGCGTCTCGTAGCCGCGGACGGGGCGGTAGGCGTAGCCCCAGTCATCGGCGGGGTGCGGGTGGGTCAGGTCGTCCAACCGCTCGGACCACCAGAGCAGGAAGTGGCAGAGCAGGAAGCCTGCCGACCCGTTGCGGAGTCGGATGCGTAGGGTGCCGTTCCTTGCGGGGATCGTCCAGGTGTAGAGCAGCGACGAGTCCGCGCTGAGTGCGGGCCAGCCGTTCTGTGAGGTTGCCATGTTCATTCCTCCGTCGTCGTGCCGGGTTGCAGCGAGCACGCCTCCGAGCAGGCGCGGGGATCGATCGGGCACTCGGCGTAAGGGCCGAGCGCCGGGGCAGAGATGCACGCTCGTCACCTCGCGGTTTCGCGGGGGGCGTGCCGCGGTTTCGCGGTCACACAGAGTCGCCGGGCCTGTCGGTGCGAACACAACCGCAGTCGCAGTCGAGCCACTGGTGGTAGGCGTGCGCGCACCACGGGCAAGGCGGATCATGCGGAGTGAAGCCGGGTCGGATGTCGTCCGGCGCGGGCATGGCTACCGGGCCAGGATCGCGGCGACAGCAGAACCAACGCCGCCACCGACCGCTGAACAGGCACCAGCGACAAACCAGAGCTTCTGTTTGATCGTCAGGACGTCCTGCTCGACCTTGCCCAGCCGACTCTTCAACTCCGCGCGAGACTCGGCGTCGGCCTGGTCGGCAGCAACCATCTTCGTCACCACGTCCGTCAGTGCTACGACGCGGGCATAGACCTCGGCTGGCGTGATGATCACCGAGCCCTCGGGAACGTGGCTCATGGCTTCCCTCCCGCGTTGGCGAGGAGCGCGCCGTGGATCTCGCGGCGCTTCGGCTCTGTGATCGGGAAGTGCGCGAACCAGCCGTGCTGCTCGGTGAGCCCTACGGCCATGTTGGTTTCTCCTGATTGGTTGAGCGGGCGGCTGCGGGGTACGGTCAGGGGCTATGCGCGAGACATGGACGTCCCGGCAGCACAGATAAGCCCTCCCGCGCAGAAGCGAAGGGCGTGAACTCGAATGCCGGTCTATGCCAGCAGGTTGCGGGCGGCCTTGTAGAACTGCAGGTCGTCGCCGTTCACCCGCTCAAGCTCCTCGTAGCACTCGCGGCCGACCTCGGTAGCCATCGCGTCGAGCCGGGATTCCAGGGTGTCGAGCCGCGCCGACGAGTTGCGGCGAACGGGGCGCAGGTCGACGCCCTCGAACCCCTCCGAGATCAGCAGTCTTTGGAGGCGTGCCAGCGACTCGGCGAACTTCTCGACGAGTCCCACGAATGGCAACGCATCCAGGGCGCGCAATGCCCGGTCTAGTTCCGGGGTGCCGTCGTCGAACAGTTGGGCGAACTTCTGTGTGTGGAAGTTCCGGCACTGCCGGTCGCCGTTCACCGCTAGCCGGGTTTCGATGTAGCCGCGCAGGGTGGTGTTGCGCGCGAGTGTCGAGCCGAACCCCGGATCTCCTTGCTGCCGCTCGAATGCGTAGGCGGAGGCGATCCTGTCGAGTGGGTGCCGGACGAAGATCGCCGGGATCACAGCGACACCGGGGATGGTGGGAGGTGGGAGTTGCGCGGTGTGGGACGAGAAGCAAACCGTGCCGGTGCTGCTACCCACCCACTCGGTTACCGCGCGGTGGTTCTCGCCTCGCGCCGGGGGAAACTCGCGGGTCGCCCATCTGTCCGCGAACCGCTCCTGAAACAAGGCGTCAAGCGAAGTGCCGGCGTTCTTGAACAGGTGGTAGTGGAAGATGACAACGCGCACGGGGACGAGTGTGCCACGCCCCGGCCCGGTCCCTTACTTGGCGACCCAGCCCGTATTGCCAGTCCCGGACTCCTTGACATAGAACGAAGTCCCGGCGCCGCCGTCGGTACGGTGGTAGGTCGACCCGATGGGCGCGGCCACGGCACCCTCGGGCGTCCCGGCGCCCTGGTGGATCTGCGGACCCGTGCCACCCGAGCCGAGGACGATGCCGCCCGTGGAGAGGATCCGCATTCGCTCGGTGTTGTTCGTGCGGAACAGCAGCGGATGGGCGGTGACGACATTGACCTCGCCAACCCCCGTCGAGACCGCGCCGAAGCGCGCCCGGACCTCAGCCGAGGCCGCGGTCCTCCCGCTCGACTCAAACAGTGCCGTGGTGCTGGCCGCCGTGCCGTGGACTCGGACCTCAGGAGTGGTGCCGTCCGTGGTCTTGACGTGAAC